>CAZZDT010000483.1:0-4059 GCA_964652435.1 uncultured Bdellovibrionales bacterium | reverse complement strand
CCAGAAGGTGAAGAAACCGTAGCACAGGCCAAGAAGCGGGTAGTGGATGAGTCCACCGTGTTGGCACCGTTGCCAGAAGACCACTTTGAGTGTGCTTTCGGGCACATCTTTGCGGGCGGCTATTCTGCTGGATACTACAGCTACAAGTGGGCTGAAGTGCTTTCTGCCGATGCTTTTGCTGCATTTGAAGATGCGGGCCTTGAAGATGACAACGCCATTAAGACCATGGGCAACAAATTCCGCGATACGGTTTGGCCCAGGGCGGAAGCCGCCATCCGATGGATGTGTTCCTGGATTTTCGTGGTCGTGAGCCATCCACCGAAGCGCTCAAGCGCCACAATGGACTTCTATAAACGCTAACACTCAAGAAGGAGTTTCCCATGTCTGGAAAAATCGATGCACGCCTTAAAGAAATTGGAATTGAATTGCCACCTCCGGCCAAACCTGCGGCCAATTATGTGCCAACGGTTCGCACGGGCAATCTTGTTTATGTAGCGGGGCAAGTGCCCATGGTTGAGGGCAAGTTTGAGTACCAGGGCAAGCTTGGCAAAGACTACACAGTGGAAGAAGGTCAGGCCTGTGCTCGGCTGGTAGCCACCAATGTGATTGCGCAGCTTAAAGAGGCTTGTGGCGGCGATTTGGACCGCGTTGTTCGTGCGGTAAAGCTTAATGGCTTTGTAAACTGCACGCCGGACTTTGTTGAGCAGCCCCATGTGATCAATGGCGCGTCGGAGCTCATGATTGAAGTGTTCGGCGAAAATGGTCGTCATGCTCGCTCGGCGGTGGGTGTTGCGAACCTGCCATTTGGTGTGGCCGTAGAAATCGACGGAGTGTTTGAGGTTGAATAAGCTTAGGCGTTAAGAAAATTTTCGCACTGCTTCTTAAGCCCTTCGATGTTGTTTTTGTCACAGAAATCGTAAGCCTGCTGAGCGTGGGTCTTCAGTGAGTCCTCATCATCGAGCCTTTGGTAGATCTCAGCCAAGTTCAAATGAATAACGGCCATGTCGTAAGGGTCTCGGTAGGTTTTTCGTAACTCAAGGGCTTCGAGTAATTTAACAACCGCTTCGTCGTTTTTGTCTTGCAGTGCTAGTGCGATGCCAATGTTCATCAAAGAGATACTTAAAAGCCGCACATTGGAACCGTCTTCTCTTAATTGAAGCGCCTTGTTCAGGTGGCCCAGTGCTTCCTTGGGCTGATTCAAATTGAACAGAGAGACCAATCCTAGCGTATCATAGTGCCTAGCGAGGCCATGCTGAAGATCAGGACGAATGGTATCCTGCTGGCCGTGTTCGGTAATGGCCCGGGTCGATAAAGTGAGGGCTTCGGCCGTGAGTTTGGCAGTACGGTAGTAATCACTTAGCTCGGCTTCAAGATCCATAATCAGTACCGTGGACATTTCGAATTCCTTGGCAATGGCAATGGCTTGTTGAACTGGCTCAATGGATTGTTCGTGTACACCGGTCTTATCAAAGCACTGGGCCTTAATAGACCAAAGCTTAATCAAGCTTTCGATAAAGAGCGGGGTTTGGTCGGCAAAGCCTGTGGGTTTGATGCTGGCTAGGTTTTCCAAGAGCTTGATGCAAGTGAGGTATTCGCCCTTGAGAAAGAGCAGGCTCACGCTGCTCCAAAGCCGAACCACTTCCAGTGAGGTCTCGCCGTAATATTCTAAGAGATGGTCCGTTTGCGTAGATTCAATATTGTGAAGTTTCTCTACTACCACTTGAAGTTGGCGCTCGTTGCGGTGCGCATGCCCAACTTGGACAGCTCGGAAATACCACACATAAGACTGTAGGAATTTTTCTGCCATTTCAAAGTTTTGGGCAATGCTGTCTGCAGTGGCTCCCTGTGGATATTCTTGAATCAAGCTTTCGGCCAACCGGTTGAAATAGCGTTTGCGTTTTTTAAGAGAGACCAAGTCGAAGGTGGCTTCTCGCGCGGTTGGGTTTTGAAACTGATACCGTGTTTTACGTGGGTCTCGATGTTTAACGGAAATCCCTATGACGCGTTTGTGTAATAGGCCCAACATGCTGCGGTGAACATTCAAGCTGTGCAGGGCGCTTATGCTTTGGCCTATATTCTCCTCTTGTTCTGAGTTTGCGAGCATCACAGAAATTTGTTCTTCGCTGAATGTGTCCGAGAAGATTGATGCGGCCTTCAATACTTCGGCGAGTCCGGGCTCTAAGTCATCGAGTCGTCTTTGAATGGCATTGAGCACGGTTGGTGGAAGGCTGATATCGTCTGGCAGTGAGCTTGGAACCACATAGCAGCCCTTTTTGGTGTCGAGCGTAATGATGTCGGTGTCCAGAAGGAATTCTAAAGATTCCAGTAGATGAAGAAGTTTGCCACCACATTGGCTGGTCACCCATTCGGTTAGCCATTCGGGCGGTTCACAACTTAAGAGCAAGCCCAGCAACTCATTGATTTTATCTTTGTCGAGCAACTCAATGTTGAGTGAGAACTGGCACTGACCCGTGAGTTCATCCACGCTGATGCTGTGTTGTTGAAGTTTGCGGTTATTGATGTCCAAGAGAATCATGATGGGACTGGCGGACTGATTCAGGAACTCAAGGAGCTGGTAGCTATGCAGGTCTAGGGCCGATGCGTCCTCCAGAACCAAGATGAGAGGCTGGTTTCCAGATACCTCCATAATAGCGTCGTAAATAAGCGTTTGAGCCGCGTGGAGATAAAGGTCGTAGTCTTTGTCTTGACTGGCATCACGTTCACCTAAAAGAGCCTCGTAGGTTCTAAACACGGGTGATGTTTCTTCAAGGCGGGGGGTGGCACCTGAGTTTACCAGCTTTCGATATATATCGATGAAAGCAGAGAGCTCATTGTGGAGCGCATCGGTACAGCGCCCCGTTATGGCTAATGCTTCGGGGTTATCGTGAACGATATGGCTCAATATGCCAGAGAGATGGTGGAGGTTGCCGTTGTCTCTTTGGCCACGAACACAGAGCATCGTGGGTGACGATTCTTGGAAGGTGTGCTCTGAGGCTTGCGCCAGTTGAGCAGCATGGAGCCGTGAAACCCAGGTGGGTACCGCGATGCCCTCGAAATTGAGGTTGTGGTCTTCAATTCTATTTTCGCGAGGTCGGAGAATCCTAAAGGCTCGAACCTCTTTACTTTTACCTTTGACCTCAAGGTTGCCCACTTCTTCTAAAACAAAGTCATGGACCACTTGCCGTGCGGTTGCGGCGGCAACCAGGATGCTTCCGGGCTTTGCCATTTGCTCCATGCGCTGAGAAAGATTGACAGTATCTCCCATGACCGTGAATTGTTTGTTGTCTTTGCCGCCCACATAGCCCGCGTAGACTAAGCCTGAATTGATACCAATCCGGATTCGAACTTTGATGCCTCGATTGCGACAAATAGGGTGGGTGATATTGGTGAGTCGCTCTTGCATGGCGAGTGCCGCGGATACGGCTTCTTCGGCGTGAGCACCATCGCTTCGGCCTGCGCCAAAGATAGCCATGACGCAATCCCCAATGTACTTATCGACGTAGCCACCGCAGCGCTCTACCTCGCTGGTGAGAAGCTCGAAAATATGGTTGATGAGTTCGAAGACTTCTTCTGCATCGAGGCGTTCTGAAATACTTGTGAAGTTACAGATATCACAAAAAATGACAGAAACGACGCGGCGTCCGCTAATGAGTGTGCTCTCAAGTTCTTCCGACATATTGGCTTAATGCTCTCCTGAAGCCATCAATACCTTACGAGAAAGAAGTCATTTGGGATTTCGGGGATTACTTACCGTTTTGCCCCGTGAACCCATTTTGCCCGGTGAATCCGTTCTGCCCAATGAATCCGTTTTGTCCTACGAACCCATTTTGCCCGATGAATCCATTCTGCCCCGTGAACCCATTTTGTCCAGTGAATCCATTTTGCCCGATAAACCCATTCTGGCCAATGAATCCCGCTTTGAGGTTCACGGGAGCCATTTCAAAAGGAGCGGTTTCAGACGCGTTGTCGTTGACGTCCCAGCTCTCAGAAACATCGATTCCGTTTTGAGTGAATAGGCCAGCGGCGTCGCTGTTTGGAACGGTGATGTTCACTTCGTTC
>CAZZDT010000482.1:0-4065 GCA_964652435.1 uncultured Bdellovibrionales bacterium | reverse complement strand
GGCCCAACCGCTGAAGATGGTTCGGTGGTTCAGCTCTTGATCGGTGAGTCTGATGGGATGCCCACGATTGAAAAGGGTTGGCATATCTTGGCGGAGGGTGGAAGCGCCGCCAGTCCATCTGTGAGTCACAATGGCAAGTATATGGTTATGAGCGATGGTGCATCCACAGGAACGGCCATGA
The DNA here is from genome assembly GCA_964652435.1 of uncultured Bdellovibrionales bacterium. Lineage (GTDB taxonomy): Bacteria > Myxococcota > XYA12-FULL-58-9 > XYA12-FULL-58-9 > JABJBS01 > JABJBS01. The sequence goes on along the minus strand of CAZZDT010000482.1, from coordinate 3,884 downwards.
GTCAGGCAGAAGGTTCGGCGTATGTTATTTTGGTAGACTTAGAGGCCTGTAATGCCAATACCGACTCTGAGCCGGATGCTGATATTTGCGGTTTGCTGAAACGAGTCGAACTGGAACGAGGTTCCATGTCAGGGGCACCTCCCATCGCTGATGATGGAACCGTTTACTATTGGGAATCCGGCCTGGATTTTGCGAACTTTTACGATAATGATGACCTCTTTAGTTTTGGCCCGTCCCAAGACAAGCAGTCAGCGCCCCTGGCTGAGAACCGTGACTGGTCCTCGGTCATGACCGTCACGAACAACCATTTGATTGGCTCAACCACCTCTTATGTGGAATCTGAGGAGATGTTGATGACCAATGTTTTACCAGCGACCACAGATAATTATCTGTCCCTATATGACCGCGAGACCTTTGATTTGGTGTGGGAGGCTCCGCTTACGGATGATTCAACCTCGACCATCACGATCGATAAGGCTGGTTCACTCTATGTGACCTTATTTGGCCTTTTGAACATCATTGCCACTGAAGAGCGACCGACCCTGGGATTGGTGAAGTTCAGACCCGTTGCAGCGGGGTTGAACGAATAAGTAAGCATTTTTGCTTTCCCAATAATTTGGATATTCCTCGCTGAGAACCTCTAGCCTGGGGTTAATAGATCCGCTATAGGCGAAACAAACCTGAAGAGGAGCCCTAAGATGCATCCATTGGCCCAAGAAAGTAATGAAGCCCTTCCTGAACGTGTTCTCGCCATGCTCTCGAATAAAGGCAAAAAGATTTTCTTCCCCAGTAAAGGGATCTTAGGTCAAAGTGCCGAGGCAAAAGGCCGAAAAATCAATGCCACCATCGGTATCGCTTTGGAGGACGATGGAACGCCTATGCGACTTGCGGGGCTTGAGTCACAGATTGAGGTCGAGCCCAAAGATGCTTTTCCATATGCACCGAGCTACGGCAAACCTCAGCTGCGCGATCGCTGGCAAGGTATGATTCGAGAGAAAAATCCGAGCTTGGGCGATACCCTCATCAGTCGGCCGGTGGTCAGCCAAGCTTTGACCCATGCACTGAGCATTTGTGGCTATCTATTTCTGGACCCTCAAGATGAGGTGATTTTGCCGGATTTGTATTGGGGCAATTATCGCTTGGTATTTGCTCATGGCCACGACGCATCCCTTAAGACTTATGAAACCTTTGTGGATGGCGGTTATAACGTAGCCGGTTTGAAGGACGCGTTGGCAGCGGGCGATGTTGGGAAGAAAGTGGTTGTACTGAACTTTCCAAACAACCCTACGGGTTACACCTGTACGCCCGCAGAAGCGCAAGCCATTCGGGACACCTTGGTTGCATCGGCCGAAGCCGGTAACAACGTGGTCGTCATGATCGATGATGCTTATTTCGGTTTGGTTTATGAAGACGGCATTTATACTGAGTCGGTCTTTTCGATGCTAGCCGATGCACACCCCGGAATTCTTGCGGTGAAGATTGATGGAGCAACCAAGGAAGATTACGCCTGGGGATTGCGCGTTGGTTTTATCACCTATGGTTTTGCAGGTTCTAATGCTGGTGCAATGAAAGCTCTGGAAGACAAAACAGCGGGAGCGGTTCGTGGAAATATCTCCAATGCCCCACATCTCTCCCAATCTCTGCTCTTAAAAGCTTACGATGCTCCTGAATTCGCCGATTGGAAGAAAGAGAAATACGAGACGATGGCTCAGCGATATGCTGAGGTGAAGACTATTCTGGACAGTCACCCAGAATATGCTGAAAGTTTTGAGCCACTGCCATTCAACTCCGGATATTTTATGTGTGTGCGTCCAAAGGTGGATGCAGAAGCGGTTCGTCAGGTCTTATTGAATGATTTTGATACCGGTTTGATCGCTACGGCCGGTTTACTTCGGGTGGCTTATTCCTCTGCTCCTAAAGCTGTACTGGCTGAACTTTTCGCCAACTTGCACGCGGCGTGTGTGAAGGTGAGTGCCTCGTAAGCCAGTCTTGAGATTCTTTTTGACCTTGAGAGGGTGAAGAGGGAAAATCATTCCGACCATAGAGTGCGCCCAGTCTTTGCGCACTCACCTTAAGTCGGGAGAGAATGCCGTGGCTGGGGAAAAACCAGATCTAAAGTCACCTTTTTCAGTACGCCGTAATCTCCGTGCGTTGTTCATTCGTCCGGACCATCATGTTGGTTCGGTGGATGGTTTTCGAGCCTTCGCGATTTTAACCATTTTTGCTTACCACTGGCTTTGGTCAGCACAGCTTTTCATTGCCGATACCTATGAGCAGTATCTCGAATATCCTCTTTACCTAAAATGGCTTGAAAGAGGAGAGACATCGGTTGACCTGTTTTTTGTGGTCAGTGGATTCTTGATTGGCAGTATGCTTTTTCAGGAATACGCGAACCATCGTCGTCTCAATCTTAAGCGGTTTTTTGTAAGACGCTTTTGGCGACTGATGCCAGTGTATTGGTTTGCGCTTGGGCTATCGGTTTTTGGACTGATGATTGAGCCAGGGCCGGATCATGTTTTTGGTACTCCGGTGAAGAACAACATCGAATACGTTTGGGCGAACCTTTTATATGTGAATAATTTTCTGGATCCACGAGACCAGTTCTTTGGTCACGCTTGGTCTTTGGCGGTGGAGGAGCAATTTTACTTTATCTTCCCGTTTATGCTTTTGGGATTTTTTAAGTTTAAATTGCATCATCATCCATGGAAAACCACGTGGGCCATCGTTGGGCTTTACTGTTTGGTCAGAGGTGGAGCTCAGGTTTATGCTCTCAATACCATGGTTGATGCTTGTGGTTCACCGTGGGCACAGAGCTTAGCGGAGCTTGAGAAGAACCATCTGACCAGTTTTGTTCGAGAGCTGAATTATTGTCTTGGTCTTTATCAGTGGGACTATGTTTACGATAATATGTACACCAAGTTCATCACGCTTTTTGCCGGCGTTTGGGCAAGTTATCAGCACGTGATGAATCGGGATAAATTGGTTCGATTCTTTAATCGTGCTCTCTTGCCACAAGTTCTCGCGGTTTGTGCGGCGGCTTGCTTTGTTCTTGGTTTTATCGATCTCTTCATCATTAGAGACCCAGCTTTGCTAAGAGTCTTTCGTAGCTTCTTGTCTCAAACTTTATTCAGTTCAGGTGCAGCCTACATTATCTTATTTTGCATCTATGGTCGCGGCCGATTCGCTGAATGTGTCAATAAAGTACTAAGTGCTCGAATACTGTATCCTATCGCTCAGCTGGCGTATTCGGTTTATCTTTTTCACATTGTTGTGATTATGGGAGTTTATCAGCTGCTCTTGGCACAGAATGCTGGTCTTACTCTCACCGAGTTGATTCAAATTGCGGCATTGCCCACGTTGGTACTTTCATTTGCTTTCGCCACGTTTACCTACGTGTTCATTGAGCGACCCTTTATGAATATACGGCGGTAGAGAAGAGGAGACTCCCGCTCGGGTATGAGCGGGAGTTGTATGAGATTATTGTGGCAAATGATTGTCAAAGAAGTCTAAGTAGTCTGCCATATAAGCGGCTCGGTCCACTTCATTGAGAAGTTCGTGCCAGTCGTTTTCATGCACGACTAGGTTACACTGGCCTGGATAAATTTCGTTGATGCCATCACACACAAGAGGATGTGAAGTTGCATCAACCCAATACTCATCGCCCGCCGACTGGATAAAGAATGGAACTTTGATGTCGGCTAATGAAGCCATCATGGCGTCGATTGCGTTGATAAATGCCAAGCCTGCACCCCAAGTGGCGGATCCAATGATGGTGAGCGGATCATTTGCGAATTGGTCGTAGAGTTCGCAATCGTGGGTTATCTTGGCTTCTTCACATGTATCAACAGGACTGCCATCGGGCGGGACAATGGGCTCTTCGCCAT
>CAZZDT010000481.1:0-4070 GCA_964652435.1 uncultured Bdellovibrionales bacterium | reverse complement strand
CACGGCCATCTGTGGCGCTATTGATAATTACGATTGGTACAACTGTCTTTACGACGCCGATATGCAGTGCTCGTTGTCTGAAGGACACGATTTCTGTGCTGTGCAAGGCGCAACCGATGCCGAAGCGCAACCTCAGTGTGTTGATGTTGGTTTGAGTTCGGGGGTTTGTCTCGCTTTCTGTGAAGGCCCCGATGAGGAAGACCTTGATTGCGGCGAAGGTTATGAGTGTGTGGTACCGGGTGAAGGACAGTGGGCATATATGTGGCGACTTGAAGAGCCTAATGTCGTCTGCAATCCAGCCACCGATGGTATTGATTCCACCAGTGTGTGCGGCGAAGGCTTCGAGTGCATGACCTTTACAATGGGCTCTTATTGTGGCCGTCCATTGAAGCACTGCCAAGAAATTCGACCCGTGGTTGAGGGCATTGAGCCCGCGATAGGTTCGGTATCTGGCGGAACCGTGGTCACGATTTACGGTGAGAATTTCAAACCTGATTCTCAAGTGTTGATAGCCAATATGTACGCTTACGATGTTACTTGGGTAAGCAGCACAGAGATAACGGCGGTTGCGCCTTCTCGAAGTCCTGGAATGGGCAATGTGACCGTACGGAGTCCAACGTGGCAAGAAGGCACACTTGAGATGGGCTTTGAGTTTGCTGTTGAGCCACCGGTTGTCACCAGTCTCTCACCGGCCAATGGTCCGCAAGAGGGTGGTACTCTGGTGATTATTCAGGGCGCGAATTTTCCGTACAATCCAATGGTAACGTTTGATGGCGTGATGGGAACCAATATTGCGGTTTACAACAATGTGTATCCGACAGGTTGGCAAACCATTCATGTGACCACACCGCCTGGCGTAGGTACTGTGGAGCTTAAGGTTGAAAACCCGAATACGGTTTATCTAGCAGATGAATCGTCGGTACCGTTTGCGCTTGAAACGTTTACCTATGATGAGCCTGTGGTGGATGAGACCGATGCAACTGACCCAACGGACGCTACGGATCCAGCAATTGATGATACGGATGCCGCCGATGCTACGGATCCAACGGACGCGACGGATCCATCAAGTGATGATGCGGATTCTGCTGATACTACGGATCCAACGGGTGATAGCGGTGATGCTACGGACTCTACCGATGACAACGGTGATGTTACGGATGCCGCGGACCCGTCAGGGACCTAAGTTTAGGTTGTGAGGTAGTTGGGCAGAACAGGTTTCTGTTCTGTCCCAAAAATCAGTGCCGTTTGAATGTGAGCGACCTCTTCGCGGGTCGTGAATGCATCCAGGGCCAGATCTCTGAGATGGTCTGAATCTCGCACGGCAACGTGAACCAAGTAATCGTGAGTTCCAGCCACGTGGTAAATGGCCATGGCTTCTGGAAGCGTCATCAAATGCTGGTGAAAGCTTTCCACCATGTCGCGAGAGTGGCGCTGAAGCTGCACGGAAATCATTGCTTCTAGCCCGATATTGAGATTCTTGGGGTTTACACGGGCATGGAAGCCTTTAAGCACACCATTGTTTTTGAGGCGCCGAACGCGCTCCAAGCAGCTTGATGGGGCAAGCCCTACGCTGGCCGCCAGCTCTTTATTGGAGAGCCGGGCGTCGTTCTGCAGAGTTTCCAAAATTTTGTGATCGATTTCATCGAGCTTCATGGTGAACTACCTCCATTCAAGACTTGTATATAATTCTGTTTTGGAGAGTTTTTACAACCATTTTATCAGTAGATCTGACTTTTTTATTCGGGAATTCGGAATTAAAGCGCGTAATAGACCCTAAGGGTATCCATGGCTTCGTTGATTGTAGCCAGTTTTTCGGCCGATCCACCCCGATCGGGATGATGTTCGAATGCGAGCTCTCGGTATCGCTTTCGAATCACATCGGGCTCTACTGGCTCCTGAAGCGCCAAAAGGGCAAGAGCTTGGTCTTTGTCGGTACTTGCCTGAAATCTATTCCAAAAGCTGGCTAAGAGCTCATAAACGTCGTCATCAGTGGTTTCTTTAAGGTTTGCTTCGTTTAGGTAATAGGCCTCGAGTGGATCCGACTTTTGAAGTCCCTCACTCGGTTGCTCACCTTTATAAAGTACTATTTTGACGGCTGATATTTCGATTTCGCGATTTTCCGTCGCTCGCATGTGCTGGCGTAACTTATAAAGTGCGTTGAAGAGAATAAAATGAGCACGAAAAAGCTCGGGTTCGTTGCCCAGAAAGGATCCGGAGAAGCGTTCGTGTCCTCTTTCACCCAAAAGACGTATCAAATCGTACTCTTTGATAGGCTCGTCCTGATTTTCTAAAATTTCCAAGAGTTCGGCTTGGAATGCGTTAAGGTATTGATCTTTCACAGAAAACCCCCCATAGAGGCCATAACACGGAGCCCAGAATTAAGCTAATCTTTGCCGATTGGCTTTAAAGATCGGGTTTCTGAGACAAAAGATGGGCAACTGCCACGAGAACATTGACAAAAACAGTCGAGTTCATTATCTGCCCACCTCTATTCTCGACCGAGCCGGGTGCCAAACGCAACTGGTGCCGATTTTGGCTATGGGTCGTAGGTAAGTTTGAAGGAGAGTTCGATGTCGCGAAACCGCGGTCCTCGCTTAAAAATTGTTCGACGTTTTCAACAACACCTCCCAGGCTTGACGCGCAAAACTGCTGAGCGTCGCCCGTATCCACCAGGTGTTCATGGCACATCACGCCGCGTAAAGCGTTCTGATTATCGTGTTCGTCTCGAAGAGAAGCAAAAGCTTCGTTTTAACTACGGTGTGACCGAGCGTCAGATGCGTACTTACTTCAAGAAGGCTTTGGCTCACCCAGGTGATACTGGCCACTACTTGTTGCAGTCGCTTGAAAGCCGTTTGGACAACGTTGTATTCCGCGCGGGCTTTGCCCCAACGATTCCAGCTGCTCGTCAGTTCGTAACTCACGGTCACGTACAAGTGAACGGACGTCGTCTCGACATCCCAAGTTACACTTGCCAAGCTGGTGACGTAATCTCGATTCGTGAGAAGAGCCAGAAGATGCCATTGGTTGAGGAGTGCATTGCTTCTCCAGCTTTGGAAATTCCAAGCTACCTCGGTACTGAAGACTCATCTCCGTTCAAGAAGGAGTTCCGTTCAGCTCCAACGCGTGATGATGTTCCTCTTGAAATCCAAGAAAACCTCATCATCGAATTTTATTCTCAGATTGTTTGAGAATATTCGAGAGACAATCGAAAAAGCGTCCACTTTGTGGGCGCTTTTTTTTTGCCTATTTTCTGGAATGGGTGGTTTTTCCGGTGGTGTGCAGTCCGAGAGAACCCAGGGTTGCGCAACTTGAGTGCTCCACAAAACCCGCTTTATGGAAGAGTTGAGACAATTTCTCCACGGTCATTTGTCCCACGCCCCCACTGACAATTCTCCACATCGCCATTGAAACGCCAAATCGAGCTGCGCTCCAGGGCATGGGGAGCCACTTACCCGCGTTAGGAATGGATTCAAGTGCTGCTTGGATAAGAGAACCTGAACCATTGGGCTCCATGAACACAACCTGTCCATTGGGTTTAAGGACTCGTTTGACTTCGCAAAGCACAGCAAGAGGGTCGTCTACCAAGTAAAGAAAGCTATGCCCGAAGACGAGATCGAAATGTTCGTCAGGGTAGTTCAGCTTACTGGCATCACCTTGTTGGAATTGAAGGTGCTTGAGATGGTTCCAGTCTTGTCGATGGGTATCGCGGGCAATCTCAATCATCTCTTGTGAGAGGTCGAGTCCAATAAGCTTAGCTGGTTGGGGAATTCGAGTGCCCAGGGCAAATGTGCTGATCCCGGGTCCGCAACCTAAATCCAGAACATGAGCATGTTGAGGTACGTGGTGAACATGTTCGAGCATGCCGGCGATGGCATCTCGCCAGAAAACTTGCCGAGTCAAAACATCATAAAAACTGGCGGCCAAACTTGAATGAAAGAGTTGGTCCGTCCATTTCATTGATGTCTCCTAGTTCGTTGTTGTGTTTTGAGATTTTAGGATGTGCTCAAGGATGGGAATATCCGCGGGGGCCAGCTTGTATTGACTGGCTTGCTCGGGGGTCACCCAGACGA
>CAZZDT010000480.1:0-4074 GCA_964652435.1 uncultured Bdellovibrionales bacterium | reverse complement strand
CTCGATAAGCCAGCGCTTGCGGAAGAAGCTTGATGTTGTTGAACCGCTCCATGTCGCAGCCCAAACCTTCTGGATAGAGGAGGAAGAGCTCTGGGTGCGGTTTGCCCGCCGCCAGACCACCGGTTTCTTCTTCGTAAAGATTTTCCACCAGTTCTTGGCGAACTTCTGGGATGCGGCATTGAATAAATGCTCTGGCAATCATCGTTGGGAAATCACGTACATAGACTTCGAACTCTTGTTCAAAGTGGATATGCATGGCCTCTTTGGGAACGAGTCCACTGGTGAATCCTGGCCAGGCCCAATGGACCTTGGATTCCATGATTTTAAGAAGAGATTCTTGGTAACGAGCTTTCGTCATTCGTGATTAACCCCTCGCATCAAATATGAAAATACATATCAGATCCGGAAGGTGGGTTCACGTATCCCGATGCTCCTAGCGATTTTTCCGGCTTCCCCAGAGTCCCGCGTTGCAGATATTTTGTTGTGAGGGTGGGGCCAAGTGAAGTGGCCATCCATCGGCGGTACAGCCTTGAACTGGGTCATTCAGGCCTTCGCAAACCGGAATATCGTAAAGGATTTCAGCCCGAATTCGGCCGAGTACCTTGGTGAGGTTCTGGTCGATTTTCTTTTGTGCTGGGCGCATGCACTTGCGCGCTTTGTTCAAGGCTTTTTGGGCAGCGTCGAGTTGTTCGATGTTGATTTTTCGCCGGGAACTGGCAATCACCGCTGCGGCATCGCCGAGCGTTTCTTGCGCATCGAGTTCGCATTCAAGTTCATTTTTGATTTCACCGGCCTGAACCAGAGTGATTCCCACACCGGCACTGGTACCCACGCTGGTCATTAATATGATGAGCATCCATTTTTTCACAACAGCCTCTATTCGTTATTGGCCCTGTTTTATTGAGCCCTATGACACCTCTACTAGCAGGAGCTGTGCCATGACTTTGAATAGTTGATAAGTTTATATTTATTAGTGCAGTGCGTGGATTATGAGAGAATGATTCGAGGCTGGATTTTGGTGGTTCAGCCAAATCGTTGGGGGTGAGAGCCAAAATAGTGGCGTCATCTGAATTTCTGGTGTGGTCGTGGAAGAAGCGATAAGGTCGACTGAATTTGCAGGAGGCTTTCATGGCATACGGAAAATGGCGTGGGAAATGGGCTCTGGTAACGGGCTCGAGTGCTGGAATTGGTACGGATTTCGCGAAAGAGCTGGCGGCAGCCGGCGTCAATCTGGTGCTAACCGCGCGCCGATTGGACCGGTTGGAGGCGTTGGCCAAAGAGCTCAAAGATGCCCATGGGGTGGATGTTCGTGTGGTGTCCAGTGATCTTGGCCACCCAGATGGGGTGACCACCGTGACCAACATGCTGGATTCAGAAGGCCTCAAAATCGACATCTTGGTGAATAACGCAGGTTTCGGGATCACTGGAGAATTCCACGACATGGGAGCGGAAAAGTCCCAAGGGATGATTCAGGTGAATATCGCCTCATTGGTGGCCTTAACCCAGGCGCTTTTGCCGGGCATGCTGGAGAGGCGCTCTGGCAATATTATCCTGGTGGGTTCGGTGAATGCTTTCATGTCTACAGGGCATTTCGCCGTTTACAGTGCAACCAAGGCCTTTGTGCGTAGCTTTGGCGAGGCTTTGGCGGAAGAATGCCGGGGGACCGGCGTGTGTGTGACCAATGTGCATCCTGGAGGAACCGCTACGGAGTTTGTGGATGTGGCTGGTCAGAATATGAGCGATTTTATCATGAGTCAGTTGATGACGTCCCAAGCGGTCGCTCGTATTGGTTTGAGCAATGCCCATGCTGGCCGTGTCTCAGTGGTAACCGGTGTGCTTAATAAACTCACGGTTTTCATGCTTTGGCTTTTGCCTGATTTCATGGTGCGGCGGGGCGCCACCTTCTTTTTCAGTCGTCTGCACTAAGTCTTGTCGGAATTCTTATTTCCGAAATGAATGTAGGCAAAACACTCCATTAGCGAAACCTTACAATGGAAGATGCGGTGAAAGCCGTCAGAACGCTGACTTATTGAAGGTGTGTGGAGCCGGTTTGAATCTTGAAACCAAATCTTGGAGCAAGCTTGTAAGTTACCGTGGGGAGCACGGGATCTGGAGAGCCCAAGATGTCCAATGTTTCAAGTCGCAGGAACATGATTGGAAATCTCGGCGAAGCTCTTAATCAAGAGTATTCGTCCACCGAGTCGGTGAAGAAGACTATAGAGTCGGCCCAGGTTGTGACCGGGCACGATGATGCGTCTTCGCTTGTTTCTCAACCACGATGGGTTGCGCCCAATCAGCAATCTCAAACGCCCGAATTGAAGCCGCCTCAAACTGACGCATTGCCGCGCAGTGATATGAAGACGGGTCAGCCAGAAGATATCGAGAAGGCTCAAGAGGCACTTCGCGCTGCCGGTTTCTCAGTTCCATTCAAGAGTGAATGGGACGAGATGAGCCGAGCTGCTTTGCGCGCATATCAGTGCAGCGTGGGTATGGAGGTTTCTGGACAGTGGAACGATGCTACTCAGCGGCATTTGGCCTGGGGTCTCGTAACCCAAGGGCAAGAGACACTTGGCTTGGGATCTCAAGGTTTTGCGGTGGAGCGCCTTCAAGAAGTTTTATCCAAGCAGTTTACCCACAAAGGTTTGGAGGTGAGTGGCCAGTTTGACAAGGCCACGCAGCAGGCAGTGAAGTCCTTCCAGACGTTTTATCCAAATCTTCAAGCGGACGGCGTGGTCGGTTCGCACACAGCCCAGGCGTTGGATATTTTCCAGGTCCGCACCGGCAGTCATGAATTGCGTTCGGGCAGCCGTGGTCCGGTGGTGGCTCGCATCCAAAAGGCTCTTGAGCTTTGCGGACATCAAGCTGGTTTAAGCGGCATCTATGGTGCCAGCACCACCCGAGCGGTTCGCTCTTTTCAGCGCGAGCAGGGATTGAATGCTTCGGGGGTTGTGAATGCTGAAACCTTTGAAGTTTTGGAGCGTTCGGTGCGCGATGTGCGTCGAAGCCGTGAGCGGGTATCTTCTGGGCCAGAGCTCGAGGTGTTTCCCTTGGTGGGTAAAGATTTTCAGCTGGGGCACGCTGTTGAAGATGCGGAGCAGGCAACGGTGGATGTATTCGCACCGGCAGGTACGCGGGTGTTGGCACCGGTGAAGGGTGTGGTTTCTAATATTCGGCGTCGAGCAGAAGATGGTTTTTCCCGGGTGACGATTCGTCGAGGGGATCATTATTATGCCTTTGGGCATCTGGGCTCGGTGGCAAACTCTTTGCGGGTGGGGTCACCGCTTCAGGCCGGTGAGAAGATTGGCACCGTAGGTGTGCCGCCGATGGGGCAGCCCGATGAAGCAAAGATACAGTTGTGCATGTATCAAAGCCAAAGTGGCCAGGAGATGAAACCTATCTCGGCTTTTCGGTACTTGATGAACCGTCTTCAGTTATCCACTTCGCAATAAGCAAAGCAGTTCGCTTTAGCATTTTGCTTCTTCATTGGATGTGGGCTGATGTCAGCTCTTGCTTACGCCCAACTACAAGATTGTTGAGGGAGAGTTGAGAATGGTGCTCAACCTTCTGCCTCGCTTGTGTCCTGAAATCACGTCGAGGATACTTACTTCATAAGGGAAACCGGGGAGTAAAGTATGAAGTTTTTGAGTTTACGGCGTTTCGCCATGTTGGCGTGTATGGGATTTTTGTTTGCTTGTGCTGCAGACGAAGAAACCACGGAACCTCAAGATGAAACCCAGCCAGTAGAAGAGACTGAGCCTGAAGTTACTCCAGAGCTTAACTTTGAAGAAACCGTCGAAGAAGAAGGCAGTACGTTTGCGCCGGGGCGCGTGCTGGATGTGAAAGTGTCCATCAGTGAATCCGACTGGAACAAGCTGCGGTTTGAACACCGAGACCCTGTGGAGTTTTTTGGACATGGATGCCGCGAGCAAATCCCCGATGTGTTCAACTTTTACCCATCCAATGTGACCATGGATGGGGAAGACATTGGGCAAGTGGGCGTGCGCACAAAGGGGTTGGTAGGTTCCATCAATCCGGCCAGACCTTCGCTGAAATTAAAGCTGCAAGAATACCAGG
>CAZZDT010000479.1:0-4088 GCA_964652435.1 uncultured Bdellovibrionales bacterium | reverse complement strand
CAATTTCCCAGAGCATATCGTTAAAGCCATCGGTCAACTCACCAATCTCATCATCGGCTGTACGCTCTACGTTGATAGAAAAATCTTGGTCATTTGAAACGGTTTTAGCTGCTCGCGATAGCCGGTCGATAGGATCCGTAATGACTTTGCGCAGCTGAGATGCCAAGAACAACGCGAGCAAAGTCGAAGCAAGAAGAATAAGTGCTGTCATCCAACCATGTTGTCGCAGCCTCTCGTAAAGCTCCCGAATATCCGACTTGATATAGATCGCACCAACCACTTCACGGCCACGCTCCACCGGCTGTCTCAAAACGAGATGCTGGTCCACCAAATCATACATAGCGCGTGGCACGTACTCAGGTGGCGCCCACAATGTACCCTTGTCGCGTTCGTATCGCGCGAGGACTTCCCCTGACCGAGAGTAAGTTACAGCGGAAACGATATGTGGTTTATTGCGCAAGGCTTCAAGAGAGGCACCCACTGCCTCTGCGCTATTAAGCTCAATGGACTGCGCACTGTTGGCACCGATAACCAAAGCCAGCGTGGATAAGTCATCAACCATTCTGTCTCGAAATGATACAAACTCTAAACTCATGAATGCGACGGAGGATAAGATCAACGCAACGCTGGTTGTTAATACAGCAATCCTACTGATTTTCTGTGCAACCGATACGTTTTTAAGACCGAACCACATTCTTGAATGCTCCCGAAACATTGAACTCAACATCGATAAACGCCGCATTTAAAAGTTTGGCGACATATCAACAAAAAGCCGAACGCATGTGACCATACGAAGATACAGGACCTTCACTAAACCACTATAATCATAGGGCATACGGCGACTAAAATGCCAGAGATAGCGTAAAGAACCGGTCCAAAGAAAATGGCAAAATATATGAGCACCAGCAAAAATGGATTGAGTTTTTGCCACGCCTCTTTGATGAAATCAAAACAGCATTGATGAAGGCTCTGATGTGAGACAATAACCGACAAGAAGAGCCGAAGATGCCCATTCAAGAAACAACAAAATTTCTAGAGTGAACTTAGCTTCGTGGAGAGCAATTACCCACGAAAACGATATCGGGCCATCATATCCCTAATGGCTGAGGCTACACCAGACAATCTGGTTGCCGCATGCTCAGAGTCACTTGCATATGCCGTGGTCACTTCAACAGCTTCGGCAACGCCGCCAACACTCTTGGCGATTTCCCCAGAACCATTGGCTGCGGCTTGAACATTGTGCCCGATTTCACTCGTCGTGGCACTCTGCTCTTCAACGGCACCCGCAATGGTCACCTGCAATTCGTTAACTTGGCGAATAATTGTACCGATCTCAGCAATAGCATCTACCGCAGCCCGCACATCGGATTGGATGGCATCAATACGCGAACTGATATCCTCAGTCGCTTTTGCCGTTTCCTTGGCCAATTCCTTAACTTCAGTTGCAACAACCGCGAAGCCCTTACCGGCTTCACCCGCTCGAGCGGCCTCAATGGTTGCGTTCAATGCAAGCAAGTTTGTCTGCTCGGCAATCGACGTAATCAACTTAATAACGTTGCCAATCTCAGCACTTGAATCACCCAAGCGTGCGACCGTGGTGTTTGCCGTATCTGCAACTTCGACCGCCGCGGTAGCAATACTTGCTGCCTCATGGGAGTTGCGAGCGATTTCTTGAATACTCGCAGTCATTTCAGTGGTCGCTGTGGCCACCGTCTGCAAGTTATGATCGATAGAAGCCGCCGACGCTGATGCACGTGACGCTTCACCGCTGGTTTCTCCAGCAGAACTATTTAAATCTTGTCCCAAGCGTACCAGTTCATGGGAAGACTCAACCATCGAGCCTGCACTCTCAGCAACCTGCTGCATCACTCCACTGATTTGACCGATAGATTCATTTGTGACTCGAGCAAGCTCACCGTACCTACCAGACCCTTCATCCAGTTGAGATGAGAAATCTCCCTGGGAGATATTTCGGATAGCATCCACTAGGCTAGCAAGTTCGTTGTCGTCGGAACCTCGGTTCAGCCGATCAACAAAGAAACCGGCTGCGGCGGCAAAAAGGATCAACACCCCAAAAAAGCCCCAACCAATTGGTTCTTCAGCAGGATCACGGCCCACAACCAGCACACCGGCCGCTATAAGCGGCACCACGCCTACTGCAATAATCAACAGTCCCGTACGCGAGAACATCGTCTCTCCATCAGCGCTGACGCTGTTACAAAAGCGCCACCCCCGTCCCCAGCGCTCGAAGATGTCTTCGAGCCAGTTTAACTAGTTAGTATCACACCTGCCGAGGTCGCTGCCATGCCTCTACCATCTTTAACTTTCAACCGGCAGCTCACTTGCCGGTCAAAATGGAGGAAATACGAACAAAAAAGTAGGCATTTGTCCTACACCCAACCACCCTCCCGTAAAATCTCAGATTTGACATGAACAATGGAGAGATGGGAAAGTTTTTGAAGACATCATTACGACTTTGGACCAGCATAAAGGTCTAAAAGGAGCCAGCAACGATGCAGTTTTTCGGGCAATTCCTGGTCAAAGAAGGAGCCATTACCGTTGACCAGTTGCGAACAGCACTGGATCTCATGGCACGCGAAAATCTTAGGCTTGGCCAAATCGCGGTGGAACAAGGTCTTCTCAGTGAAAGCGAAGCCAACGAAATCAACCGTGAACAACGATACAGCGATAAGCCGTTCGGATCGATCGCTGTCAAATTAGGTCTGATGTCGGAAGTTCAACTCAAAGAGGTACTTAAAGTACAAAACCAACGCCGGGTTCGTATTGGTGAGGCACTGGTACGCCTCAAACATCTAAGCGCGGAAGAACTCGTACGTCAGCTACGACGTTTCAAAGCCGAGGAAGAACGCTTTGCCGTAGACTGTCGGGAACTCCCTGGCTACCTCAAAGACAATCGAATTGCTGAATTCCTCTTGGAACTCGTCGGTCGTGTCGCTATGCGAACTTCCTCTGTGCAAATCAAAGTTCCAAAACACTGCACCAAACTCGACCGTCTAAACTCTAAAATCATTGCATCGGTTTTAATTCGCTCAGAACACAGTATTCGTATTGCTCTAAGCGGCGACTCGGAGTTTGCTCATGCACTCACCGATGGGGTTTTCGGTCAAGCACCGGACGAAGTGCTCCCCGATGAAATGCTAGACGATGCCGTAGGTGAGTTCTTGAATATGCTAGCGGGCAATGCTTTAGCCGGCCTTGAGCAAGAGGGCATCCCCTGCGAACTGGATCCACCCATCCGAGGTATCCCACCATTGGGTGGCTATGCGTTTGAGCTGGTTACCACGGTTGGCAGCGCAACATTGATTCTTTCAGAACCCTAGAAAATCTTCCTAAGCCCGCTCGAGCAACGCGACGGTTTCCACATGAACCGTGCCCGGAAATTGATCAACAATCGATAGAGCCGAAAGCTTAAAGCCCGCTTTTTCTAGAAGGGGTAAGTCTCTCTCCAGCACCGCTGGCTGACATGATAAAAACACCAACCGCTCCACCTTAGATTCAGCAATTGCCAAAATAAGTTCTTCACCTAAACCTCGCCGTGGAGGATCCGCCACCAAAACCGTTGCACCAGTCTCTCGTAAAATATCCGGCGCAAGTTGATAGGCATCGCCCTGCTCCACACGAACCGATTCCAAGGGTACTTGCGTCAGTGCGCGGGTAAGCGCATCCGTAGACTCTTCACTAAGCTCAACAGCAATGACTTTTCTAAAGCTTCGAGTAAGGGGCAAGGTGAGCGCGCCAACGCCACAGAAAAGCTCAAGACACAGATCACCCTGTCCTGCATAATCCAACGCTCTTTCAAACATAGAGGCGGCACTCACTGGATTAATTTGAAAAAACGACTGCGCACCAATCTCATGCTTAAAGCCACACATTTCTTCTTCAACGGTTGCTCGTCCCGCCAACACACGAGAATGCCCCTTCAGAAGGACATTGCCCTTATCCATGTTTTCGATAGCAACCACACCACATGCACCATCCACTCGTTCCAGAAGTCCCTCGGCCAATTCTACCAAGCCATCAAGCCATTCGCCCTCAAGAGCCCGTGAACTCACCAAAGAAAACAATAT
>CAZZDT010000478.1:0-4090 GCA_964652435.1 uncultured Bdellovibrionales bacterium | reverse complement strand
CCATCGATCAAAAACGAATCGTCAAGAGTCACCAAAGAGCTCACACGGTCCACACCTTGAATCTGCTTCAATCGAGCACTGAGAGTTTTAATCTGCTCTAAGGAATCCTTGGTGAAAATGCCCTCGTCTTTTTGAACTTCCAAAAGAATAACTTCGTCGTTACCAAACTCATCTTGGAATGCGTAATATTCTTTAAGCTTCGGATCCGTCTCCAGAAACCAAACCGTCAGCGCATTGTCGGGAACCATGGCCGTTTCAAGTCCAGGTGAGACGGCTCCCGCCACAACCACCAATAAACCAAACGCTGCCCATCGAAGTTTTAAGAATGTTTCCAGCAAGACTCTCATTCCTCCTGCAAGCCCATGCGCATAGACGCACATCCGCATCAGAATGCTATCGGGTTTCAGAGTTGCGAGAAAGAACTGAAAAGACTGAAGATAAGATAAGATAAGATAGACTACATTCGCCTACCTTTAAGGCTAGACGAAATAGACCCCATCGCCGCGGCCTTGAGACGCCAAGGCACTTTTGAGAAAGCTCGTAAGCGTGGCTGTGCTCGTAACAGCACCAGCGCCGGCTGGGCTCTCTCGGTTAAGGGTCAGGCAATATCTAGGGCCGCCGTCATCTGGACCAAAAAGCTTCACTTCAGTGATGTGATGCTCAAGAGATGGATCGGCAATCAGCGACGCCTGAACGGCATCAAAGCCAAGCTCACTGGCCATCGCCAAAACAGCCATGGTGTTCACGTTGTTTGGGGCCAACACGCAAAGCTTGCGGAGCGGACCGCTGTAAATCACGCGCTCAGCCTTGGTTTCTTCGAGTGGTGGATTCAAAACACCGCCAAACTTCAAGCTTGAGGGATGCTTGTTCATGGAAATAGAAGCCGCGGCCAGCTTTCCAGACTGAGTCATTCGCAAAACTTCTTCGAGCCCAGGCAATGCACCCCGCGGAATATAAAGACCATGACCGTTCGGTTTTGCGGCGGCGGCCCGCAAGGCTTGCTCCGTTTCAAGGGTTGCAAATGCCGTGGGTGAACCCGCCATATAATCACAACAATCCAAAAACGCAGTCCCGTATTCTTGAGAAATCTTAGGATGGGCCACTTCAACAATCACATCTGGGCTGCGAGAAGCAAAGTCACCCAGTTCATGCATTTGAAGTTCAGCCGGCACCTTACCTTCCATGGCCGCAGCGCTGCGGTTCCAAACGAAAGCAAGTTCATAATCGGCGGCAATGGATTCATCGTTCACAATGGCATCAGCAATAAACTGACCCAGCTTTCCGTAACCGACCAATCCAATTCTTCGTTTTGCACCCATTGCTTCTCTCCCTAGTTCACCGCTGCGGTATGCTCCGCCTCGGTTTTTGCTCGGCCGGCAACCCATACTTCAGAGATGCTGTCTTTTGAAAGGCCCAATCGAACAACTATTTCAGAGGGCTGCTCAATGGCGTAGCCCTGCTCAAAAACCAATCCGGAAATCGCCGTTTTATCGTCTACCAGGCCATATTTGTGGAGCAAGCAGCTCAAAGCTGCCGCCGACGTGCCCGTGGCAGAATCCTCTTCAATACCCACCACCGGCGCGAAATTTCGACAATGGGCAGTTCCTCCGGCCACAGATTCCATGCAGAACACATAGGTTCCAATGGCCCCTACAGAACGGCTCAAGGCATCGATACCCGCCAAATTGGGTACCACCTTCTGAAGCGCCGCCAGAGATTTCATAGGAACAAATATCTTATGCAATCCAGTGGATGCTTTTTGCACGGGCATCACGCTCGAATCCATCAAATCATCTACAGCTACGCCCAGCACCGATGCCACATCCGCCGCAGGTAAAACATCGCCGAAAGTTGGAGGATTTTGCGTCATGGCAACCAATCCATCGGCCGCAACTTCAATGCGCTGCAAACCCGCCAACGTATCCATGGAATAGGCACCGGGTTTAATCAATTCTTGCTCGAGCAATAAATGGTAAGTGGCAATGGTGGCGTGTCCACAAAGATTCACTTCACTGGTTGGCGTAAAAAACCGGACCCGATGGTCAGCATTTTCAGCCGGACACACAAAAGCAGTCTCACTGAAGCCTGCCTGAGCCGCGAGGGCCAACATCTCAGCCTCGGAAAGCCCGGAGGCGTCACATACGACTCCCGCAGCATTTCCACCTGCTCCATCTTTTGTAAAAGCCTGCACCTGAAAGAAAGTGGTCACATCCATCTCCACACGATTTGCGCGGGACTATGGCGGTATCTTCCAGGGATTGTCCAGATCAGAAGAGGCGGATTTCAGGTCCAATGCAGCCATTGTTGGGAATTGTGCTCCGTATACCAGGTCAAAAGCCGGCTCAGGGTGTCTTCATCCTCAAATATCGACTCATGGTAGGGATCCATGCCCTTTACCAGCTCAGATTTAACCACCGTCAACTCTTCGGGGTTCACACCCTCGGTATCCAGATGAGCAAAGGCCGGCGGAAACGAACGCGCCAACTCTTGGCAAATCCCAGTGTATGCCTTCAATCGAGATATCTCTGCTTTCGTGGGGTCGCCACTGAAAGCCCAAAGCATGTCTTCTGGCACCGAAACCATCATCACGCCGCAGTCCAAACGAAGCGTGACGCCAAGTCCCATTTTAAGACCCGCCAACTTGCCCACAAAACAAACCACAAGCTGCACAGCACCCATTTCAGATGCTTTCTCCACAACATTCTCAACCGTTTCCACACCACTGAGTGCTGGGGGATCAAGTTCGTCGGCATCCGCTGAGGCAAACACGCGTTCACTGTCCAAAACGAAACCATGTTCGTAAATGGTCGGGACCAGTTTTAAGAGATGCTCAATCTTCAATTCACGGTAAGCAAAGCTGCATTCTAGCTCGGGACCACCGAGTGGTGGCTTAATCGGTTCCAGCTGGCCCATGGCGCCCTCCTGCCTTGTGTCCTGCGTTCATTAAAACGGTAGCAGCCCAGCCCCAGTTTCGCGCAAGCACAAAGCACAATGTACGTGCTCCAGCTGGGACTCATAAGTCTTCTAAGTTGTTGATTTTATTAAGACCAACAACCCACTTATTAAGTGCTTCAATAAAAACGATCAAATAGAGTGCAAATTCACCTAACCCGTCGGCCCATCTGCCGATAATGTAGTCAGGACTACCAAAAGGTTAAGAAATGAAAGTCGGAAACAACGCCCCTGTCACGATTGAGCCAGCCAACCAAGGGCCGGCTACAGCTGCTCCCACGCAGTCACCAACCTCGCCGGCCAACGTTTCTCCATTCGCCCAGGACAGCGTTGAAATCACACCAGCTGACCTCAAGCCGACCCAATCCCCTGAAAAAGCCCCCGACGAAAAGAAGCCCTGGTACGATAAGTTCATCCCCAAATCGAATGCAGCCAAAATCAAAACCATCGCGGCTGCCGCAGGTATCGCCACCGGCGTGACCACAGCCCTACTTGTCTCGGCTTTTGCCGGGCCTGCTCTGCCCCTGGTTATTCTGGCAGGCCTTGTTGCCGCCGGCGCCGGTGCAAACATTGCAGTCACCGCCATGGCCCTTACTGGCTACGGCCAAAACTCTGAACCCGTCTCAATCTCGTCCACTCCAAAATCTGGCCTCAAACCGGGCGAAACTGAAATCGAAAACACAAGCCGAGAAGAGCTGGAAGCCATTGCTCGCGGGCCCCAACTGCTTGACCCTAAAATCAAGCCCAATCTACGGCGTCCCGAAGAACTTGAACCAGTCACCCGCAAACCATCTGAAAACACCAACATTCCATCGATGGATCAGAACATCACCCAAGACAGTGAATCTTTAAGCTAATCAAACGCTTAAACGTTCCTGGCGCCTGCTATCAGCATGGCCGCAACTTAATTATAAATTCTTCCCGCAACTTTTAACAAAGTCGTCAGTTAAGGCATTGTACCGATATGGAGATGCCTCAAATGAAAAGATTCCTCTGGATTCTGATCCTTGGTTTGAGCTTTGCCGGTTGTACATCCGACTCTGTGGATGACGCTGGTGAATCAGAAACCGATGTATCAGATACCGAAACCGATACTCCGGTAGAAACCACGTGGCTTACGCCCCCCGAAGGCTGCACT
>CAZZDT010000477.1:0-4093 GCA_964652435.1 uncultured Bdellovibrionales bacterium | reverse complement strand
CAAATCTTACCCGGGTAGAAGAGGCGTTGAATGCAATCGAAGCCTTCCAAGCCTCGCATCCATCACAACAACCGGACGCTGAATAAATTTATTTGGTGTCGCTCTCGCGAAGATAAGCTACAGAATCAATGTATTTCTTGTAGGTACCCGCTTGAGCCGTTTTCTTTACGCGGTTACGAAGGTTCACCAAGGTCTTGAGCGGAATATCTCGGCTGGCCATTTCCGCAAGCCACGCCGGAATCAAACCACCGGGATCAGCATCGATTTGATACTCAATTTGTGTTTTGCCCTTACTCGCTTCACTGAAAATATAATGACCATTGAGACGTGGCATTCTTACGACGTCTTTGGTGGGCGGCATAAGCTTAGACTCTGTCGAACGCATGGTAATCGTTAAGACCTGATTTTCGCGGTCAATCTTTGCCTTAGAACGTACCACGACATCTCGGTCGCTGATTGGCCACGGCGCTCCACTTCGGTTGTAAACCAAAAACTCAGTATCACTGAACTTCTTCAAACGCTTTGCATCCACACATGCATGCATCCACTCTGGATTCTTTTCAACATCCTGCAGGACCCCAAGAATCTCGAAGATATCAGCATCGATAACCGTGACACCCTTAAAGATCGGAAGCGAGCGGCCTGGCACTTCCTTTTGACTGACCAACACACCTTCAGAATCCGTGATGACTTTCCACTTGGGTGCTTCTCCCGCCTGAATAGATCCCGGTAAGGCAAAAACCAGCGCCGCCACCGTAAGCAACTTAATGCCCCATAACTTAGAAGGAAGTTTAGAATTTGAAAATTGCATGTCGAGCCATCACCCCTGTTAAGACCTAGCGGCACTCTAACGGCTAGAATTCAAGTGCGCCAGTCCAAAATCCCTGTCCTAAGATCGCTTCATCATTCCTCAAAAAACCTCATAAGCACACGAAAACATTTGATTTTCAATCTCAGAGCGCGTGTAATCTCTCCTTCTCTTGCAAGACTGGGCCGTTTGCTTCACATAGATTGTTCCAGTTGCAACCAGAAAGTGAGCCATGAGCAACCCGAACTTTACACGCGAAGACCTGGGTCAAATTCGCCGAGTTGTGGTCAAGATAGGCAGTGCCCTTCTGGCCAATACCGCCAGTGCTCCCTTCGATCGGCTGGCCACAGGCATTGCCGCTTTACGCGCTCAAAATATCCAAGTTGTTTTGGTATCCAGTGGCGCCATCGCTCAAGGCCTACCTATTCTTGGGCTCAAAGAGCGGCCCGGCAGTCTTTCACAACTTCAAGCGCTGGCTGCAGCCGGCCAACCGGAACTCATGCGCCGCTGGGCCGAAGCCCTCAAGCCCTATAATATTCCTGTTGCTCAAGTACTGCTCACCCATGCTGGTCTGGCGGATCGTGAACGATTTATCAACGCGCGCCACGCCCTACTGGAACTGGAACGGGTTGGGGTACTGCCCATCGGTAACGAAAACGACACGGTCGCTACCGATGAAATCAAAGTGGGCGATAACGATAACTTAGCTGCTCATATTGCTAATCTAGTAGACGCCGATCTCTTAATTTTACTGACAGACGTAGATGGTCTCTTCGATAAAAATCCCGAGGAACATGCAGATGCAACCCGGCTGCCTACCATTGAAGACGTCAAAGAAGCTTTTAGCTTTGCCGGAAAAAGTGGTTCATCGGGGTTAGGTGTTGGCGGGATGCAAACCAAAATCGAAGCAGCCCAAACTGCAACCAAACGAGGCGTCCCAGTCGTTATTGCCAATGGCGAAGATGCCGGGATTCTTCAAGACATCCTCGGCGGTAAAGACGTGGGCACACTCTTTGTTCCACAAACCAAAATGGGAAGCCGAAAGCATTGGATTGGATACACACTGCGCTCTTCTGGAACCATTCATGTGGATGGCGGCGCAGCGAAAGCCCTCGTAGAGCACGGCAAGTCCCTCTTGCCATCAGGCATTGTCCGCATCGATGGCGAATTTGAACGTGGAGCGATGGTGGAAGTCCACGGGCCAAATGGGTTGATCGCACGCGGACTCACAGCTTATTCCCAAAACGACCTCACCAAGATTCAAGGATTATCAACCGATTCTATCGAAGAAGAACTCGGTTATATCCATTCTCCCGAAGCTGTCCATCGCGACGACCTCACTCTCGTTGATTAGGAGTCCATCATGTCTCTGACTGAAGACCTTCAAGCATTGGGCCAAGCGGCCCGAGAAGCTGCACGGCCCGTAGCCAGGGCAACATCCGCAGAAAGAACCCAAGCCATTCAAAACATGGCCGACCTTCTTTTGAAAAATCGCGATGCAGTGGAAAGCGCCAATCAACTCGATATGGACGCCGCAAAAGCAAATAACCTAAGCCAAGCCATGTGCGACCGCTTAGAACTCAGTGGCCAGCGCATCGATAATCTTGCACAAGCACTCAAAGATATTGCAGCCATTGATGACCCAGTGGGAGCAACCACTCGAGCTTGGGACCGGCCCAATGGTCTCAATATCTCTAAAGTCCGTCTACCGCTTGGCGTGATCATGATGATTTATGAAAGCCGCCCAAACGTGACGATGGATGCGGCCGCTCTATGCATCCGCAGCGGCAATGCTGTGGTTTTAAGAGGTGGGTCTGAGGCCATGCACACAAACCGAGCCTTGGCTAAAATTGTCGAATCTGCGCTTGAGGCGGCTGGCCTCCCAGGTAAGGCAGTGCAACTGGTTCCGACCCAAGAACGCGAAGCCATCGACATCCTGCTTACCTTAGATACCAGCATCGATTTGGTCATTCCCCGTGGTGGTGAAAATTTGATCCGCCGAGTGGTCGAAAAAAGCAGAATTCCTGTGGTTCAACACTATAAGGGGGTTTGCCACGTTTATGTTGATGGTGCTGCCGACCTCGATAAAGCATCGGAAATAGCATTCAACGCCAAAGTTCAACGTCCCGGCGTTTGCAATGCTATGGAAACCCTCTTGGTTGATAAGCAAGTCGCAGAAACCTTCATTCCCGAAATTACGCAGCGCTATACCGATTACAATGTAGAGATCCGCGGCTGCGAAGCAACCTGCAGTATCAGTGAGCAAACAAAACCAGCTCAAGATAAAGATTGGGATACTGAATTCCTGGATCTCATCATCGCTATTCGGGTCGTCGATGGTCTAGATGAGGCCATCGCTCACATCGATCAATACGGCTCCAACCACACCGCATCCGTCGTCACCGAAAATCCAGCAGTGGCGGAGAGGTTTCTAAACTCTATCGACGCCAGCTGCGTTATGGTCAACGCATCCACGCGATTCAACGATGGTGGAGAATTAGGATTGGGAGCCGAAATGGGCATCAGCACCACACGAATCCATGCCTATGGACCTATGGGCGTCGAGGCACTCACCGCTGAGAAATTCGTGGTTCGCGGAAACGGACAAATCCGAAAATAAAACTTATTGTGCAGGGCTCGATGTGGCCGGTGCACCGGCGGAGTTTTCGGGCTCTCCTAGAACCGTCCGGTCCCCGGTATAAGTCTCAACATTGTCTTCATCGTACTCTTTATCGCCTACACCATCTTCCGAAGGCGTTAAGGTGATGACGGCTGAGCCAGTTCCGTACACAGGCTCATACGCATGCACACAGCCCTTATAACGGTTGTGCTGCCCCATAGCCGCCGAGAGCCACCACATGGGTTTAAAGTTTACCACCTTAGAAATCCGGATTTGCTTATGAATTTCACGCGACAGCTGCGCAACATCTTCCAAACGTCCATCAGCAAAGAACTCAAGTAACTTACGGTTCCACTCGTCATCTTTCGTAGAATGGATTCGGTCATCTTTGGGGTCAATGAACTCAGTAAAAAGACGATTTGAAAGCGTCATCACAACGACTGCAACTGCCTTTTTACCCTGCGCCTTCAATGCATCTTGGGCAGCTTTGGCGAAGACCACCGTCTCAGCTCGATCCGAATAAACATTGGTCGAAACGATACAAGCCGGTTTTTCATTGTTTGGATTGAGAAGCTTAAGCGCTACGACCGAACCCGTATCAATCGGAAAGCCATAGTAATTGACGGTTCGAGACATCAGACCTCGGTCTTTTGCCGCTTGGCAAT
>CAZZDT010000476.1:0-4097 GCA_964652435.1 uncultured Bdellovibrionales bacterium | reverse complement strand
GCGGGTATTCTTCCCCGAACCTGGCCTGGCCTGATGTCGGCATCCGTTGCGGAAGTTTTGGCAGACCGCGAGTGGCCCGTTCAAGATTCTACGACCGAAGTGGCTTCGGTTCTGGGGTCCGAGTTTTTCATCGACAAAAAATTCTACGTTCGAAGACGCAGTAAACCGAAAGCCTAAGTGAATTCCTGTCATTTTTTCCTTGACCAGGAGGCCTCCAGAGTGCGACTAAGCTGTCGCAACGCAGCGGTTCCACTGCTGTGTAGGGCAAATTACCTATAATCGAGGTTTAAAGACGGCCTGAGGCGACACCCGCTTTCCTCAGCCAAACCCACACTAAAACAAAGTGCATAAAGGCACCCAACCCATCGCCGTTTACAAGGCAATCGCCACGCGGCATCAGAGAAAATTCCATGGCAAAAGCAGAAGCTAAAGCAAAATCAAAATCAGCGAAAAGTGATGAAGAAGTCATCAATCTTAATGAACTCAAAAAAATGAAGCCTCAGCAGCTGGCTAAGTATGCAGCCAAGCTGGATATTGAAGGTCTTGCTGGCATGCGTAAGCAAGAATTGATGTTTGCAATTCTTCAGGCGCAGACTGAAAAAGGCGGCAAGGTTTACTCTGAAGGTGTTCTAGAGACACTGCCCGATGGCTTTGGATTTCTCCGTGCACCGGATTACAACTATCTGCCGGGTCCAGACGATATCTATGTATCTCCTTCGCAAATCCGCCGTTTGAACCTAAAGACGGGTGATACGGTTGCTGGTTTGATTCGTCCACCGAAAGACTCTGAGCGATATTATGCATTGCTTCAGGTAGAGTCGGTGAACCACGAAGTACCTGAGAAGGCTCGTCAGCGTATCTTTTTCGATAACTTGACGCCTCTTTACCCTACTGAGCGTTTCGTAATGGAGCACCCCGGTGGTGAGATGTCTACGCGAATTTTGGACCTTTTGGTCCCAATCGGTAAAGGCCAGCGTGCTCTTATCGTTTCGCCTCCACGTGCCGGTAAAACTGTTTTCTTGCAGAACGTAGCTCACGCCATCGCACACAACCACCCTGAGTCTATGCTCATCGTTCTTCTGATTGACGAACGTCCGGAAGAAGTTACCGACATGCAACGCTCCGTGAAGGGTGAAGTTGTTAGCTCTACATTTGATGAGCCAGCACAGCGTCACGTTCAGGTTGCAGAGATGGTGATTGAAAAGGCTAAGCGCCTGGTTGAGCACGGTAAGGATGTTGTTATTCTTCTCGACTCCGTTACGCGTCTTGCTCGTGCATACAACACCGTTGTTCCACCATCCGGTAAGATTCTTTCTGGTGGTGTTGATTCAAACGCTCTGCACAAGCCAAAGCGTTTCTTCGGTGCAGCCCGTAACGTTGAAGAAGGTGGTTCATTGACCATCATCGGTACAGCGCTTGTAGACACCGGTTCTCGTATGGATGAAGTTATCTTTGAGGAATTCAAAGGTACAGGTAACTGTGAACTTCACCTCGACCGTAAGCTTATGGAAAAGCGTATCTTCCCATGCATGGACATCAACCGTTCAGCAACGCGAAAAGAAGAGATGCTTTTGGGAGCAGATGTATTGAATCGTGTTTGGATTCTGCGTCAGCTTCTTCACCCACTCAATGTCATCGATTCTATGGAATTTTTGCTTTCCAAGATGAAGGGCACCAAGACCAATCAGGAGTTCTTGGACTCGATGAGTTCATAATTCGGTCTTTTTCAAGCTTGAATTTGAAAAGGGGTCACCTCGTAAGAGGCTGGCCCCTTTTTTTTGGGGCGAACCCTTCCAAGTTTCCTCAGTTCAAGCCTCAGATATCTTGCTGAAAACCGTTCGCATGACTCGGCGCGTCAGCGCTTTTCTGAATATTTGCACATCTTTGGACGATGGTGGGTTAACGGGGTAAACTGTTAGCGGCCAGACTGGCATGTCCCTGTGGTGGGGTCTGTCTGCTCAACGAGGTCTGGCGATGAAGAAGCTCAATAAGAGGAGCCCAAGCTATGGCGGGTTTAGGAGAACTGCTGGTTCGCGAAAGTATGATCAGCGTAGAGCAGTTACAGGAAGCACAATCTGAAACACGTCGTTCCGGAGTTCGGTTGGGTGCTTCTCTGGTCAAATTGGGAATGCTGGAAGAGGGGAAACTCCTTGAGTTTTTATCACGCCAGTATCACGTCCCTTCGATTAATCTGGATGACTTTGAAATTGATCCTGATGTCATCAAACTTTTGCCTCAAGATGTAGCTATCAAGCACCAGGTTGTGCCGGTGCATAAAGCGGGACCGTCCTTGGTTGTAGCCATGGCTGATCCTTCCAACATCTTTGCCATCGACGATATTAAGTTTTTA
Organism: uncultured Bdellovibrionales bacterium; assembly: GCA_964652435.1. Taxonomy (GTDB): domain Bacteria; phylum Myxococcota; class XYA12-FULL-58-9; order XYA12-FULL-58-9; family JABJBS01; genus JABJBS01. The sequence continues at coordinate 1,747 of CAZZDT010000476.1, read as the reverse complement.
AGTGGTTACAACGTTGAAGTGGTTGTTGCCAATGAGAGCCAGGTCGCACGGGCCATTGAACGTTATTATCAGGGCAACGTTGCTGCATCTCTTGATGCGGTCATGCGTGAATTTGATGAAGAAGAAATCGAATTCGATGTTGATGAAAATGCCATCGATATTCACGACCTTGAGAAGAGCGCTGAGGATGCGCCGGTTGTTAAGCTCGTGAATTTGATTCTCATTGATGCCATCAAAAAAGGCGTTTCAGATATCCACGTTGAGTCTTACGAGAAGAGCTTTCGGGTTCGCTACCGAATTGATGGTGCGCTCTATGAGGTGATGAGTCCTCCACCGAAACTACGTGATGCGGTTATTTCTAGACTAAAAATTATGAGTTCTCTGGACATTGCCGAGCGGCGCTTACCGCAAGATGGGCGTATTAAATTGAAGCTTGGTAAAGGGCGCGAAATGGACTTTCGTGTTTCTGTTTTGCCAACTCTATTTGGTGAGAAAGTTGTTCTTCGTCTTTTGGATAAGAGCAACCTACAACTCGACATGACTAAGCTTGGTTTTGAGCAAGATGCCCTGGATTCTTTCCAGCATGGTATTCATCAGCCTTATGGAATGGTCTTGGTCACAGGTCCAACCGGTAGCGGTAAAACGACCACATTGTATTCAGCACTTTCTGAGTTGAATCAAACCACTGAAAATATTTCCACCGCAGAAGATCCTGTGGAATTTAACCTGAATGGTATCAACCAGGTTCAAATGCACGATGACATCGGGTTGAACTTTGCTTCGGCTCTGCGTTCGTTTCTGCGACAAGATCCAGACATCATCATGGTGGGTGAGATTCGCGACTTTGAAACGGCGGAAATTGCCATCAAGGCTGCACTGACGGGCCACTTGGTTCTTTCCACGCTGCACACCAACGATGCACCTTCAACGGTTTCTCGTCTCTTGAACATGGGGGTTGAGCCGTTTTTGATTACCGCCAGTTTGAATGCGGTGGTGGCACAGCGATTGTGTCGCCGTATCTGTGAAGAATGCAAGGTGGATGTCACGGTGAATCCGCAAACCTTGATTGATTTGCAGATGAGCCCAGACCAAATTGAAACAGCTCAGGTTAAGCGTGGCGAAGGTTGTCATACCTGCTCAGAGACTGGCTACAAAGGCCGGGTGGCGGTTTACGAAGTGATGACGATGCATGACGAACTCAAAGAGATGCTCCTCAATGGTGCATCTACTGCTGAGTTAAAATCCGAAGCCATTCGTTTGGGTATGCGTACTCTACGACAATCTGCAATTCGCAAAATGCTCGAGGGCATGACCACTGCTGACGAAGTCGCACGTGTGTCTGCTGCCGATTAAAGGGGCACATGACCGAAGAACTCAATGATAGCTCGAGCAATGGATTGAACCTCCATGCTCTTTTACGAGCGATGATGGACTATGAGGCCAGTGATTTGCATATCACCACTGGCTCACCACCCCAGTTGCGCATTGACGGTTCTTTAACGCCGCTTAAAACAGAGGCTTTGCGACCGGCTGAAACGCAGCGACTTTGTTACTCGGTGCTTTCTGAAGAGCAGCGGGCGAAGTTTGAAGAAGAGAAAGAACTCGACTTTTCATTTGGCTTGAAGAACATGGCTCGGTTTAGGGCCAACTTTTTTATGCAACGTGGCGCCGTAGCGGCGGCGATTCGAAAGATTCCTTTTGAAGTACCGAGTATGGAGGAGTTGGGAATCCCAGAGGCGATGCGTCA
>CAZZDT010000475.1:0-4104 GCA_964652435.1 uncultured Bdellovibrionales bacterium | reverse complement strand
CGTCCTGAGGCTGCAATATAAGAAATACAAAACGTAACAACCAAAGCACCGGCAAAAGCACACATAGCAACCAGCGGAATGGACGTGGTTCCAAGTCCGCCCACCAACACTGCAATCAATGCTCCCAGAGCCGCTCCAGCGGTGGTTCCAACCGTGCTCGGTGTCGCCAAGACATTCGAAAAAATCGTTTGATAAGAAGCACCGCAAATTCCCAAGACCATTCCCACAAGTGCAGCCATCAAAACTCTTGGAACTCTGAGCTTCCAAAAAACAAACTCAAACTGCTCCGGGGATATATCGGGACCAATCCAAGGACAAAGCGTCACGATACCAGCAACCACAAGAATTGCTCCAAGGCCGAGAACTGTGCGGGACATTATTCTAAACCCTTAGGCGAGATACCAAAATAGGGGCCACCACGCGTTGAGAGAGTCGAGACATGAATATCAAAAAGAGAAGACAGATGCCCAGCAAGTGATTCGTCACTTAGGTTCTGCTCGAAGACCAATCCACCTTCTTTAAGACCCACCACACGAACTTCACCATGCTCTGGATGCGTGCCGACCTGCCTTAAAAGGTTCACATCGTGTGTCACACAAACCACCGTCTTACCAGAGCGCCAAAGCTCACCCAGCAATGCGTAAACTTGCAATTGTTGGCCGGGGTCTAAATGATTCCCGGGCTCATCCACTAAAAGAATTGGCGTTTCCTGCGCCAACAAACAAGCTAAAGAAATACGTTGGCATTCACCGCCAGACAGAGTCGAAACAAAACGCTCTTCCATATGTGCCATTTGGACACGTTCGAGAGCCTCACGAGCATGGTTCACGCTATCGGCCGCAGACTCACGAAATCGATAACGAGAAGTCATCACAAAATCGATTGCCGCCATTGGCTCAGCCGTAAAATCTTTTTGTGGCAACCACCCCAACAACCCTGAACGTTCGCGCGGCGTAAATTTATCCAAACTCTGGTTATCAACCTGAAGGTCGCCACTGTAGGGGGCAGTAAGTCCTAAAAGTGTTTTTAAAATGGTCGTCTTACCTGAGCCATTCGGCCCAACAATCGCAACAAAACTGCCCGCATCAATTTCTAAATCGATATGATTTAGAATGAGCCTCTCACCACGCTCTATTGAGAGATTGCGTAGGTTAATAAGCCCCATAACTTTAGGTGCCTCCCATTAATCGCTCTAACTCAAGGTTTAAGGCGGTAACGAAGTCCAAGATCTCAGGTCCGGTTCCCATATATTGCTTACCTACAACAAAACCTACTTTGTTTTCCTGCACAGCCTTGAGCACGCCCAACTCAGAAATGCGTTTCAAATAAACCTGTCGGTCTTTCTCGGAGAGTGTCTCCTGTGAAACCAGACTGATGATGACATCAGGATCAATCTTGAGAAGCTCCTCCATAGACATGGACGGCGCACCAGAGATGTCTCGCTCAACCGCGTTACGGCCTCCAGCTGCATGCAATACAGAGCCGTGCAGAGAATTGCGCTTCACAAACCACAAGCTTCCACCATCAAAACTTGAAAGACCAAGTAAGAGCAGGACTTTAGGACCGCTCAGAGGCTCCTTTTTACTCAGTGCTACAGAGAGCCTTTCACCAAGCAACTCTCCAGCTTCCACATTCTGAGTGAGGCCAGCTAAAGTACGAATACTGGAAACCACTTCATCCAGAGTCAGCCACGAGAGCACACGGGTCTCGGCAATGGCTTCTAACTTTTTGTAATCCCCTTGCTTGGTTTTCTCTAAAACAATCAAGTCTGGTCGCAAACGAACGATGCCTTCATAATTCGGCGTAAGACCTGAGCCTACGCGCTTAGCATGATCAGTTGCCGGCTGGCTTTCACAATAATCGCTAACAGCCACCAGCTTGTCAGCGGCACCAAGTTCTACAAAGGTACTGGTCATCGCCGGAGTTAAGCTTACGATTCGCTGATATGAAACAGGTTGATCAGAACCGGAAGCAGTGTCTTCTCCCACCCATTGTAACATGACGTACGAAAGCCCCATCGCTAGGGCGGTTAAAAGCAAGAGCGAAAGCCAAGTACTCTTATTATTTGTATGCGTTTCAGACATGATTCTTCACACGACACTTTATTTTAGGATCTATTTCGTACAATGCCCTCAAGTAGGAGATGATGGGCTCAAGTTTCCAGACTTCAACACCACGGAACCCAAAAAAACTCAAGGCATTCAGGTATTTTCATCTAAATTAGAACCAAGCGGGCCATCAAGACACGGCTCATTTCCTCTCTAGAAGCAGAGACTAAGAATTAGAAAATACCCAGCAACCACAGCTACCTGTGCCATGATCGCACCCCAGTCCCTGCAATGAAGTTGAACAAGTCGTTCAAAATCATGTAACACCTGAAAAAATATAGGTTTTTTAATTTACCTCTTGCGAACATGTAGGCCCCCTACCTATAAGCACCAAACCTGAATCGCAGGAAAAGCGGGATAGATTCCCAAAGACGATGAAAGTTCAAAGAGGAGCAATCCGATGAAACTGGCTACTAGAAACAACAATACCCGTGATGGTGAATTGCTGGTTGTATCTCAAGATAACACCAAAGCAGTTCTAGCCACCGAAGTTGCCCCCCACCTCCAAGCGGTGATGGATAATTGGGGTGAATTAAGCACCAAGCTAGAGACCATTTATTCGGACCTCAATGCCGGTAACCGCTCGGACGCATTTGATGTAAATGTCGAAGACCTTCACAGTCCACTGCCACGTGCCTACGGCTGGATTGACGGCAGTGCCTATATCAACCACATCGTTCTCGTTCGTAAAGCCCGCGGTGCCGAGCCACCAGCAACCCTTCGTACGGATCCTTTGGTATACCAAGGTGGCAGCGATACATTCCTTACGCCTACTCAAGATATCCCATTGGTGGATGAAGCCCATGGCTGTGACTTTGAATCAGAGATCGCATTGATTATGGACGACACCCCTCTTGGCGTAAAAGCTGAAGACGTTGGCAAATACGTTCGCTTGGTCATGCTCTGCAACGACGTAAGTCTTCGAGGACTTATTCCAGGTGAGCTGGCAAAAGGTTTCGGCTTTTTCACTTCCAAGCCATCTTCCGCCTTCAGTCCCTTCGCCGTAACCCCCGATGAACTCGGTGACGCCTGGAAAGAGGGCCGCGTTCATCTACCATTGATCACCCATTACAACGGTGAAAAATACGGTGACCCCGATGCAGGACCTGAGATGTTCTTCAGCTTCTACCAAATCATTGAGCACGTTTGTAAAACCCGCTCTCTCTCAGCTGGTACCATCGTAGGCAGCGGCACCATCAGCAATGAAGACCGTGCCCGCGGCTCTTCCTGCTTGGCCGAAAAGCGTATGATTGAAAAAATCGACACGGGTGAGTTCGTAACTCCATTTATGAAACCGGGTGACACCGTAAGTATCGAAATGTTCCAAAATGAGAAAAGCATCTTTGGAAAAATTTCGCAAAAGGTCGTTAAGCACGAAGCTTAAACACCTGTGTTCATCTTTGAAGAGGTGAGACAATATGAGCTACACGCTCCGGTCCTATTTTCGGTCATCCTGTTCATGGCGAGTTCGTATATCCCTAGCTTATAAAGGGATAAGCTACGAAACCATACCAGTGCATCTGCTTAAGGATGGCGGACAACAGCATGGTGAAGCTCACCGCAGCGCAAATCCCATGCGCGAGCTCCCCGTTCTTTTGGTTGGAGATGAACCTCTTGCCCAAAGCATGGCGATTCTTGAATATCTAGAAGAGGCTCATCCCAGTCCTGCTCTCTTACCTCAAGACTCCATTGCCAGAGCGCGGGTTCGACAGATGGCCGAAGTCATCAACAGTGGTATTCAACCCATCCAGAACCTTCGGGTCATGCAAAAGCTTCAAAAAGACTTTAGCCTTGAAAAGTCAGACGCCATGAAGTGGTCAGCAGATTGGATAAAGTTTGGCTTTGATGCCTTAGAAGTACTTGTTGCTAAACACAGTGGGAAGTATTGCTTCGGCGATGAACCAAGCATTGCGGACGCATGTTTGATCCCTCAACTCTTCAACGCGCGGCGGTTCTCTGTAGACCTTGAACCCTATCCAAATCTTACCCGGGTAGA
>CAZZDT010000474.1:0-4104 GCA_964652435.1 uncultured Bdellovibrionales bacterium | reverse complement strand
CAAGCGGATGTTGCTCGTAAAACAGCACTGAAGACCCCAACGGTCAGCCTTGGCGTTTCATGGAGTGACGATGAGTTCATCGAAGGTCTCGCAATTGGTGCAAGTGTCGATGCAATGATGGGTACACTCTATAGCTATAGAAACCTGTACTTTGGTGAAGACCTTGCAAAGGTCGAGATCAATGCAAGTGCTATGGCAGTGGGTGCCCGATTCGGATTTCAGTATGACTCACCTGACTCAGAAGGTCTTTCAGCGGGTATCTCACTGAAACTCCCGATGACTCTGAACTTCACGGGCGATGCTGATTTCGACATGATGGGTACCAGCCCAAGTTCAGCAGATTACCGCGCAGCACTGCCGCCAGACGGTGATGCAAGTGGAACGCTTACCCTGCCCATGGTTCTTAACATCGGTATGTCAGATGTGATTATGGATGGTGATTTAAAAATCTCTGCAGAAGTAGCACTGACACACTGGGAGTCTTACGAGGAACTTCGTTTTACTCTTCCCGATGGATCTGACGCCGTTACACCTAAAAACTGGTACAATACTGCAACCTACCGTTTCGGAGCGGAATACAAAGCAGCCGAAGGAATTTTTATCCGCGGTGGTTATGTCTTCGACATGACTCCAGTGCCTTCGGCCACTCTGGATTCAAGCTTAATCGATATGGACCGTCACTTTGTGACAGCCGGGGTCGGTGCAACATTTGGCGATGTCACCATTGATCTTGCATCCATGTATAAGCTTCCAACTGGAAAGCGTTGGTCAAGAACCCAATTGGGAGCCGACCTAGCTGAATACAAATTGGAAGCCTTGGTTGTAGCATTCCATGTTGGCTATCAGTTTAATTTTGCAGACGGCGGTTCCGGCGACGGAGAAGCAGAAGCGGCTGCCGAGTAAAACTGAATTCAGTGAATTGATTTAAAAGCGGGTTCTTTCGAAAGAAAGAGCCCGTTTTTTTTTGTGTTCGCTCTGAGAAGCGACGCACAAGGATTCAATCATTTTGGGTTTGTTCTTCAAGGACGACCAATTGCCCGCAAGCTGCATTTTTTTCATGGCCCCGAGGCGTTCGAATCAACGTGCGGATACCCGACGCCGCCACAACGCTGGCGAAAGCTTCAACGCGCTCCCCAGAGCTGGGTAGCAACCCCTGCCGGCCTTCGTTCAAAGGCAAGAGATTCACCCGAACATCACCGGGACAGGGCTTCAGAAAATCCACCAAACTCTGAGCGCATTCATCGCTGTCATTCACACCGTCCATCAAAGTCACTTCTACGAAGACAGTTTGCTTCTTCTCTCGAAGGATCTCAGCAAAAACATCTCTCATATCTTCCATAGAACCTTGGGTGGTCGGCACCAACTTCTTTCTCAATGAGTCCTGAGCTGCGTGAACACTCCAAGCAAGCTGCGCCGGCAATTTAGCCAAACGTCTGAGTTTCGGGGCGGAACCACCCACCGTTGAAACCGTGATATGATTCGGACTGAGTCCCAAAGCCCGGTCATGGGTGAGGATCTCCAAAGCCTTCTCGACCGTATTAAGATTATCGAGCGGCTCGCCCATCCCCATGAACACAACATTTCTTATGGGAGCAAGCTCGGCTGCTTTGGCCTCGCGAATGGCAGCCACAACCTGACCTACAATTTCATGCACTTTTAAATTTCGAATGATTCCCATGGTTGCGGTCATACAAAACTCACAACCTCTCGCGCAGCCCACTTGAGAAGAAACGCAGACCGTGGTCCGGCTGCGATTTGGGATCACCACCGATTCAATGAGATGGCCATCAGACATAGGCAACAAAAGCTTGCGCGTTCCACAAGCAGCCACGCTTCGCTTCACTGGCTCCAAAAAATCCAGCTCGACTCGGCGCTCAAGACGCTCGAAAGCCCCCGGCGTCAGTGCCTCACGCAACGAAAGGCCATCTTGGAGTGCCTTCCAGGTATTTCTAGCCCTTCCTGGCCCACCCAGGAGCTCAGAGAGAGCCTCCGGGGTACAACTTAGCAGTGAGGGTCGTTTTTGTGGATTCGGAGCCATGCTGCGGTCCTACAAGACCCGCAGCCAAAGATGAAGTGCTTTTTCAAGCCGAATGAGGCCTACGATCCTGAAAAGAGTTCAATACGAACCCGTCCCGAGAATTCTCCGCTGATTTCTAAGCTGCCAGTGGCATCGCCAGCCTTCAAATCAACCACTTGCTGAGTTCCATCCAAGGAGAGGTAATAAGCATTGCCATCCATACAACCCGACTGAACTGCATCGGTACATGGCGCTGCCCCAACCACTTCCATCGCTTCCGTTCCTAAAGAGGAACCCGAAAAGGTATAAGAGATTTTCCCAAAGCTTGTATCGTCAAGGGCTCCTGAATCATCGCCGCCGGGCACCAACCGAAGAACAATTTCATCCATCACCGCAGGAGCTCCCCTAATTCCCTCGTCCAAGGCATTGTCAAATTGCGCGGTGGTATCGAAATGCTCACGCAACATTGCCAAGACGGAACCACCTCGAACAAAAACGATGCAATCTTCTATACCAACATCTTCAACATTGATGGTTCCAGAGAGCGCCGTATTTGAAAGAACATCAACACTTGGCCAGCGATGCCAAGTACCGCTTGGTAAAGAAACAGAACGGCTGGTTTGACCTTCAGTTACAATCGGCGCCACCAATAGGTTGTTACCCACTAAGAACGCATCATCTACTTCAAAGAGTGAAGCCGGATCTTGCTCATTCCACCAAACCGGTCGAACCGCAGGCGCACCTTTGGTAACAGCCTCATCGACCACTTGCATCCAATAAGGCAGCAAGCGCTGATGCCATCGCCCATAATCGCGATAATGACGCAGGGTATCCTCATTGGAATACCACTGCAGGTTTGGTGCAGGCGTTCCTGAATGGTGGGTTCGCATAAATGGAGTAAAGGTCTCTAAAGTAACCCACCGTGCCCACAACTCGTAGGTACGTACTGAAGAACCAAAACTCGTATATCCACCAATGTCGGAATGGGTCAGCGCAATACCAGACATTCCCGCTGAGAGATAAAGCCGCGGCACACTGCCGAGCCCATCGTTTCGGTCAAAGGTAACCAGCTGATCCCCAAGCCACATAATATGCGTGTGAGCGCTGATCCCTGTGTAACCTGAACGATTAAAGATGGCGAAATCACCATCGGGTCGTTTCATTTCCCAAAATGCTCTGCCTGCCTCCGCCCACAAAAGAGGATATTCATTATGAACTTCAAAGCCTGAGCGGCCATCGCCCATCACCGCTTCCAATGGCAAAGACTCGCCATAATCGTGCATCCAACCATCGATCCCTTTATCAGCGGCCCGACCCAAATAGCCCCAGAACCAATCTAAGGAACCCTCAACGGTCATGTCGTAATAAGCAGGTGGTTCTCCAAATGGAAACTCAAGCTCGATGGGCTCCCCGTCTTCATCGCTGGCTAGAAAGCCTCCCTCAACGCCCTCGGTAAAAACCTGGGTATCGCTGGCGACCATTGGATTGATGTACGTTAGAAATTTAAAGCCCATACCATGCAACTCTGCGGCCAAGCCTTCAATATCCGGATAGAGTTCAGGATCTTCTTCCCAGTCATAGGTAAGGTGCTCGCCCCCGAGTGCAACTTCCTTCCCAATCCAATCTTCCGCCCAAAGCGCACTGGCGGGAATACCATTCTCACGTGCCAATTTCGCAGCATCGATTAATAATTCAGGGTTACCAAAGGTGTCGATCCACGGACCATAGGTCCACCGATTCACGTGACGCGCTCGCCCGGTTTGGCCCGTGAAAGTTTCCATGACATCTTTGACTGAGTTGCCGGGGTAAATACGCATTTTGAATGTGTTGGCAAAAATCTCTACCCGAAAATGCTCATCGCTCTCGCACATTTCGTACTCACCGCGCCACGTGCTGTCGAGTTGCACACCCAAGGGTCGGCTCATCATCACAAAAGGAACCGGCGCATAACTTTGGTAGTGACTGCCGCTGAGACCAAATACAACCGGCTCTTCCCCCCGATTGGCTTTTCCATTGCCCTGCTCTTGAACCCAAACAGGTACGCGATAACCGCGATGTTCAAAACTCACCTGCGCACCAAGACCAAA
>CAZZDT010000473.1:0-4105 GCA_964652435.1 uncultured Bdellovibrionales bacterium | reverse complement strand
AGCCTGAGCCTGAGCCTGAGCCCGAGCCCGAGCCTGAACCCGAGCCCGAGCCTGAACCCGAGCCTGAACCTGAACCTGAACCGGAGCCACAAGCCATGGCAGATGAAGAAAACACACCCGCGGAAGAAGCTGAAGCTGAAGCAGAACAACCCGAAGAAGAAGCAGCTTCTGAAGACGAGGATGGTGGAAACGACTTCGATGATTTCGATGAATTTTCCGAGTTCGATGAAAGCGATGATGACGGGGACTTCGATGAGGACTTCGACGACGATGACGCTGAAGAAGATGAAGGCGACGACGATGACCTGGATCCGTTTTTAGAGGCTCATAATGAGATCATGAGCAAGCGGCCCAGTAAGGTTGGCACCATCTTAAAAGTGTTGGCCATCGTTCTTGTGGTTGCTGGTCTCGGTGTTGGTGGTTTCTTCGGCTACAAACACTTTATGCCCAGTGGTATAAGCGTGGTGTTGACGACCGCTCAAGAGGTGAGGATTCCTGTTTTAGCGGAGACGGCTGCGAGCAAAGCGGTTTTGACCCAGGACAAAATGCTGACCTTTGGTGCAAAAGGTAAAATCGCAGAGTTGATGGTGGAATCCGGGGCAAGGGTGCAACAAGGCGATGTGCTCGCGACCATGGCACCACCAGCTAAACTTGCGAAGCAGATTTCCAAAGCACGTAAGCAGGTTGAGAAACTTGAAGCCAAGCATCAAGAGTTAGAAATGGAGCTTGGTGAACAACAAGAGAACCTAGAGAACCATCAAGAAGAACTCGAAGGTATTACCGAAGAGGTGGCCGACCTGAAGGGTGATCGCGAGGCGCGAGCCGAGCTCAAAGATGCTAAAAAGCGATTAAAGACTGTAAAGCGTGCAATGGGCAAAGTGAAAAAAGGCCTGAAGCGATTGCAGAAACAGGAAAAGGGCGCACGCAAGAAGGCGGAGCAGGCTCAGAAGAAATTGGATAAATTGGAAGCAAAAATAGCCAAGAGTAAGTTGGAGGCTCCTTTTGATGGCTTAATCGCAGATATCAAAACCAAGGTTGGTAAAAAAGTGAAGCCGAAAGACAAGCTCTTTCGCTTGACCAATATGGGAGCGGTTGAATTGACCTTTAAGCCTGATGACTATGAAGATGCCGAAAAAGGTGACAGCATTTTCGTTGGTTCAGGTGACGTGGCTTATGAAGGTGAAGTGGTCAAGTTCAAGAACAAGCGAGGCAAAATCGAGTTGGTTGTGAAAATCAACGATCCGGCCGGTGAAGCCGGGCGCTTGGATGAGAAGGATATCTTCTTGGTCAAGTCTATCAAGAAAAACACTTGGTCGGTTCCGGCCGATGCTATTTTTGAAGCGGATGATACATCGTTCATTTTACGAGTAGAGGATGGCGCAGCACAACGGGTAGAAGTCAAAGTCATCGCGAAGCGTGGTAAGAATCAGGTGATAGAACCGTTAGATGATGACTTAAATGCCGAGTCACAAATCATTGCTGCAACGCAAGATGGCTCTGAGCTATCGAGTATTTCAGATGGTCAGGATATCCTTTTAGATGATGGTAAAGGGGAAGATTCTGGCGATGGTGATGGTGAAGACGCTGAAGACGACGAAGACGACGAAGACGACGAAGACGACGAAGATGACGAAGATGACGAAGACGACGAAGACGACGAAGACGACGAAGACGACGAAGATGACGAAGATGACGAAGACGACGAAGATGACGAAGATGACGAAGACGACGAAGACGACGAAGATGACGACGATGACGACGATGACGAAGATGACGAAGATGACGAAGATGACGAGTAGAGCTTAATTGGCTCTGCAACTATCTCCATTTTCAATTTGGAATTCGCCGAGAAAACCATTGTTTGAGGAATTGTTGTAACTTCCAACCAAGATTCCACCATCGCATCCCGGCCTAAAAGCAGTATCCATAATGTAGGTATTGCTTTGAGCGAGCCAAGGAGCACTGTCAAAGCCCCAAATAGAAACGTCATGGATAGCGTTTTGACCACATTCGGCTGTTGCGTTGTCGCAGGCGTAGAGGTCATGTCTATACTCAAGCATCGTTCCAGCAGATCCGTTGGAAGAAGCGCGACCTGTGATAAGCGCTCGCCTTCCACCATCTTGGAATGAGACATTCCAGATCCCCATGGCGGAAAAACGGGGCGCTTCCGAGTAACTGGCAAATTCGCCTTGTTTGAACCGGTAAACCGAACGCCCAGACCAACTGACCACCAATGCGTAATCACCCCCAGGGTAAGATTCTACTCGGTTGGCGTTACCAAGATTCCCAAGGTTAGAACGCCACTCACCTTGGCCCGCCAGTTCTGTATAATACCTTGTAGCAGCATTGGAGGCGCCGCCGACCACCAAGGCTCCCCAGCTTCCAAATTCATTGTTGACGATGGCAATATCTTCTGCCGGTGCGCTGGCATTGGTGGAAGTATAGAGGCTCTCAAATGCTCCAGTCTCGGGATGAAAATTACGCAAAGTCCATATGTAGTTTCCGCTTTGCCCTGACTGGTAGGCTACAATTGGAAATGAGCCATCCCATGGGATGGCAATTGCTTTTGCGGATTTACCACTCATGGAAGATGTGAAGTTTGTGATTGATTCAGTGAGATCGCTATCCTCTGTTAAGGCGCGGTAGGTGGCATCGTCGAACTTTAAAACCAAACCCTCTTCGCCATTTTGGGTGTTGGTTGCGGCTATCCATGCGCAGCTTCCATCGGACGCAAATACGATATCGAAGAGCTGCATTTTGCGGTTTGAACCAATGGCTATGGGTGTTGCAGTTTGGGATTGCCAGTCGTAGACATGAATTGTGTCATATTGAGAAAGGATCAGAGCGTAATCTCCGCTGGGATGAAAAGCTGCTCGGTGGGCTGATTCGAAATTGCCTAAGGGAATGCGTTCATAGGAATAGGTCCCCGGCGATGGTGTTTCAAAAGGGTCGGTCGTGTCGGGGGCAGACGGATCCGCACCTGTATCGGGGTCGGTATGTTCGGTGGTGTCACTGGGATCCGAGATATCGGTGGTTTCTGTCTCATCCGTATCTGTGGGTTGTTCAGTTTCTGTCTCATCCGTATCTGTGGGTTGTTCAGTTTCTGTCTCATCCATTGGATCGGACGGATCCGTGAGTTCGGTCTCATTCGATTCATTTTCTGTATCGATGTCTTCGTTTTGTTCATCGGACTCAACGGAATCCGTCGGCGTATTGTCTTGCTCTGGATTGGGCACGGCCTGGCCAGATGCGCCCGTTGGGTTTGGATTTGATCCTGTTCGGTGAGACTGGCCACAGCCAATCAAGCTTAGAAAAACCGCTAAGGCTATGAAATCTTTGAGTTTCATTCTTTTACCCCCATGAAAGAAGAAAGTGGTCTAGTCAAAGCGGTCCAATTCGTCAATCAGCGGGGGAATAATTCCGAGGCCAAATCGGTTGAGCAGGGCAGATTTGAGTGGATTTTTAGCATTTCGAATAATTGCTGAGGACAGCTTAAAGCGATGGATTGTCCAGTAAATGCGCAGGTTTGGTTCACTTGACCACCCCTGAGCCCGGTTGTATTACTGTCACGCTCGACTTCACGACAGTGAAGATTAGTTTGGGATTTGAAGGAGAATTTTATGTTACGCACTCGCCTCGCCGGATTGGCATTGGTTGGTCTTTTGGCGGCATGTAGTGGGCAAGAAGCTGCACCACAAGCTGAACTTGTTGCAAAGGTTAATGGACAAGGAATCACCAAGGGTGATTTCGATAAAGCGGTTGAGCGCAATATGGCGCGCTACAAAGGCAAAGGCCATAAGTTGCCACCAGGCATTGAAGTTCGAATTCAGGAAAGCGTGTTGCGTCGTCTGATTGACGACAAAGTGATTGCACTGAAAGCGGCGGAAAGTCAGGTTGTGGTGACTGACGCTGAGTTGGATACGAAGTTTCAGGAACACAAAGCACGTTTTCGCACAGAAGAGGCATTTCAGGATTATTTGAAGCGCTCAAACAATACTGAAACCAATATGAAGCAAGATCTTCAGCGCAATATGCTTCGTGACCGAGTGGTCGAGAAGCTAAGCGGCGCTATTGAGATCAGCGACGAAGAAGTTCGTAAGTATTA
>CAZZDT010000472.1:0-4106 GCA_964652435.1 uncultured Bdellovibrionales bacterium | reverse complement strand
CTATGTGTTGGAAATCAACGGTGACACGGGAGATGTTATTGTCGGTGAAGTTGATGAACTCAGTGCAGACTACATCGACATCGAGGACGCGGTGTGGACCAATGGCAGCAAGCCAGATGAGTCAGTCATCTATGCCGTGCAGCAGCGTTATCGCTCGCGTCCCAACCCCACCCGAATTGAGATAACGGGTGAGACAACCGCGAGGCTTCATTTCTCGTCCTCGGAACAACCCGGAGCGCCTGGGCAAGCGGCAGTGATTTACGATGGCGACACGGTTATCGGCGGTGGAAAAATTGCGAAGGGCAGATACGCGGGAATTGGTCGAAAAAGCCTGCCCGTCTTAGGTCAAGAGAGCACATTATGAGCGACGTTCAGCTAAAAGACATCGCGCAGCTTGAAGCTCAACTTGGTTACGTGTTTGCATCGCCAGAACTCCTGCAAGAGGCGATGACCCATTCAACGTATGCCAATGAGCACAAGGAAGTGACTTCTCATAATGAGAGGCTAGAGTTTGTGGGGGACTCCGTGTTCGGTATGATGGCCGCTACTTTACTCTTCGAGCTTTTTCCAGATGAAAACGAAGGAAAGCTGAGTCAGCGCCGTTCTCGAACGGTGTCGAACCAAGCCTTAGCATCGTATGCCGAAGGCCTTCAGCTGGGCGACTGGTTGCGAATGGGGCATGGCCAACGGGACGCGAATGGCTCCGTTCCGAAAAGCCTACTCGCAGATGCCATGGAGGCCATTGTGGGCGCGGTTTACCTGGACGGTGGTCTGAGTGCAGCCCAGGAAGTGTTCGGAGCGAATTTGCGGGACAAGCTGCTGCACTCCAGCCATTTCGCAGACTACAAAACACGCCTCCAGGAAGCCTGTCACCGAAGCCGACGCCGCGCTCCCATCTACCGTGTGATAAGCTCCGAGGGCCCGGCGCATGCACCGGTATTTACATGCTCCGTAAACATCGAGAATGAAGAATGGTCCCGGGCAGAAGGACACAGCAAATCGCAAGCCGAGCAAGAGGCGGCCAGGACCGCACTTGAGAGATTAGAGGATACTAATGACTGATAATAATAATTCCCCGCGAAGTGGTTTTGTCGCGCTCGTAGGTCGGCCCAATGTTGGGAAATCGACCTTAACGAACGCGCTTCTTGGCGAAAAAGTAAGCATCGTCACGCCAAAAGCGCAGACAACGCGAACCCGTATTCATGCCATCGTCAATCGAGAAAATGCTCAGCTGGTCCTGGTGGACACACCGGGGTTCTGCGGCAGCGAGACTCCTTTACGCCGCGTTTTAAGGAAGATTGCTGGCAAAGCGCCTGCCGACAGCGACGTAACCCTCATCGTTACGGACCTCAAAGGCAAAGAGCCGAATATCTCTGATACAGACCGAGAAGTCATTGAAGCCGCCCAGTCGGGTCACGGCCGTGTGGTCTTGGCTATCAACAAGATAGATAAGCTGCCTCGTAAAGAACTTATTCTGCCTTGGATTGAGAAATTTGCCTCCGAGACTGACTTGGCTGCCATTATACCCATCTCCGCGAAGGATGGTGACGGTCTAGATGTGCTCGAGAAGACGCTCATTGACCTTCTTCCGGAAGGCGAGGCGATGTTTCCACCGGATATGTATACAGATCAGGTGGAGCGTCGAATGTGCGAGGAGCTTATTCGCGAACAGATTCTCTTTCAAACCCACGAAGAAGTGCCGCATAGCGCGGCGGTGGTTATCGAAGTATTCGATGACGGGCGTGATGAGGGTGGCATGTGCCGCCTGGAGGGCCGAATTATTGTGGCTCGAGATTCCCATAAGGGAATCGTTGTTGGTAAAAAGGGCGCTCGAATCAAAGAAATCAGCACGAAAGCGAGGGAGCAGATCGAAGAGCTTCTTGGCTCCAAGGTTTTCTTAAGGCTTTCAGTGGCTGTAGATAAGCAGTGGACTCGGCATGAGCAATCAATTGCCCGCTACGGAATCGGTCAGGAGCTAGAAGAATGAGAGTACGACCACCATTAATCGCTCTTGTGGGCCGTCCCAATGTGGGAAAGTCCACACTCTTCAATCGGCTCGTTGGTAGCAAGACGTCACTGGTTTATGACCGGCCAGGCGTTACACGAGACCGCATCTTTGGCGAGACCATCATCGAAGACTGCCTGTACCGCGTTGTCGATACCGGCGGAATTGAAATCGAAAGCGATGATTTCTTTTTTGATGCGATGCGTGAGCAAACAACGCTTGCGATCGAAGAAGCCGACTTAATTGTCCTGATGTTGGATGGCCAAAACGGCGTGAATCCCGAAGACGGCGAGATTGCCAGACAACTTCGTAAAAGCGGCACACCGGTGATTGCAGTCGTCAATAAGCTTGATGTGCAAGCACACATGGACCGCATACACGAATTCTACGAGCTGGGGCATGAAACACTCATAGGCATGAGCTCAGAGCATGACCTTGGTATGGATGAATTCTTAACCGCCGTACTTGAGAAACTCGAAGCGCCGCCGGCGGAGAGCTTTAAGAGGCTCAGCGGAGGGATACCAACTCAAGAAGAAGAGCCAGAAGAGGGTGCTATCTCGAAGATAGAATGGGACGGCGACCCTATTCGGGTAGCGGTCATTGGGCGGCCCAATGCCGGGAAGTCATCATTGATCAACCAACTGATTGGCGAGGACCGGCTCTTGGCTACACCCGTAGCCGGTACAACTCGAGACCCGGTCGACACAGAACTCAATGTAGACGACCAAGAATACATTCTTGTGGACACTGCAGGGATGCGCCGCAAGCGGTCCATCGCTGATAAGCTTGAGCAGTTTGCTGTTGTTGCCGCAGTGCGAAGCCTCGATGAGGCTGACGTGGCGCTGCTTGTGGTAGACGCCGGTGAACCTGTGGCCGATCAAGATGCGAAAATTGCATCCTTAGCGAATGAACGCGGTAAGGGCATCATCATTGTCGCGAACAAGTGGGACCTCCTAGAGGAAAAGAGCCGTATAGAATATGAGGACCACCTCAGGCGAAGGTTGAAATTCTTAAATTACGCTCCGATGATTCGGGTAAGTGCCAAAACAGGACGCAATGTGAAGCGGATTTTGCCAATGGTTTTGGCGGCCCAAAAAGAAAGGCACCGCCGAATTGCCACATCCGAGTTGAACAGATTCTTTCAGGACGTTGTTGAAACACTCTCGCCAGCGTCACGGGGCGGCAAGAAGCCGAAGCTGTTCTTCGTGAGCCAGCCACTTGTTAGGCCGCCAACCTTTGTATTTAAAACCCGTCGGGGCGAGGATATTCAGGACTCTTACAAGCGTTACCTAGAGAACTCGCTACGAGACCGCTACGGGTTCGAAGCTTCTCCATTGTGGATCAAGTTCCGAGAAAGCTCCCAGAAAAAACATCCTGCAGGTAAACCGATTAAGCGTTCACGTTAAAAAAAAGGGGCCCGACGGCCCCTTTTTAATTGCGTTGATTTTAGCAGGATTAGAGCCCCAGCCACTTCTTGAGCCAGCCAAATCCCTTTGGCTTATCATCTTCAATGACTGCAATCGCCGCGGCATCCAGTTCTGCGGCCGGTGCAGCTTCCTTCTCTGGAGAATCCTTCGCCGTGCCATTTACTGGGGCCTCAGGTGCCAGTTCAGCCTCGGCACCATTCTCACCGTTACCGGCGGCCAATCTTGGCTGGCCACGACGTCTTTGGCCACCGCGACGACCGCGGCGTCTACGGTTTCGAGACCGGCCATCAAGACCTGCTTCCTCTTCCGTTGAAGCCTCTTCGGTGCCTTCTTCACTCCCGCCAGGTTTGGTGTAACCCAGTTTTTCTGGTGCGATAAAGCGATAAGTTGGCAGGTCGAAGTGCTCTTTTGGCTTGTCGTCAGACTTTCCTTTGGCGGATCTTTCTTTGTCTGAATTCTCAGCGCCTTTAGCCGCTCGTTCTTCGCCAGATCCTTCTTTCTTTCCGCGTCCACGACGACGACGAGAACGTTTGGACTTTTTCTCGCCTGCTTTCTTTGATTCACCGGACGCCTCGCCCTCAGCCTCTTCATCGCTGAATAGTTCGTCAATCTCGTCCGGCTCGTGATCCTCTGGGCTATCGCGCCGTTCAGCTGGTCCAAAGTTTGGAGCTGCC
>CAZZDT010000471.1:0-4117 GCA_964652435.1 uncultured Bdellovibrionales bacterium | reverse complement strand
ATAAACCTACTCCAACGGATACGGCGGCTTTCGCTGCTCGTTGTTTAGCCAAGCGTTTTTCTATCTCTGGCATGCGTTCCTGAAGCCTGTGCCGCGTCTGTTGAACAACATCTCGAAATGCTTCCGATTGAACGATGGTCCCGGTTTGCAGAGCTTTGACTCTAGCAACATTGACCGTAGATGACTTTGGCGGCTGATAGGGAAGACCGTCGCGCTCAATTTTGTAGGTATTGTAACCATTTTCAAAAACGATGATGACCTCACCAGATTGCTTTGTGAGTGGAAATTTTTTGTTAAACGGCCCAAACCTCTTTTCTTGTTCAGCTTGTTCTTCGTGCATGCCATGCAAATGGGCAACACGTGTTGCATCTTGAGTGAGACTGGCCGGTACTTCTGTTCTGGGATTTGCGTCGAATGCATGGATGGATTTTTTGAAGTCGATCCATGCGTCGTTGTTGTCTCTGTTCTCCTCATAAAGAAGCCCAGCGATGTATCTGCCCAGCGGATCTTCTTGATAGCGACTGATTGATTTTTCTGGGTTCTGTTTGAAATATCTTGTTTTATTGTCCAATTTACGAGCTTCTACCAGGGCACTCTGAGGTTGATTGAGGGCGGCGTAATTGAGCATTCCAATGACATGCAAAAAAAGTCGCTCGTAGTCTTCACCTTGAAAAGAAATGGCATTGTCATTGCTCAAGTATGCAGCGGTCTGTTCCCGAATAGATTTTGTGTAGAGGGCATCAGCACGGGCTTCGGCGGCTTGGCAGGCTTTGTTGCTTTTCTCGTATTCGCCCGCGTAGTGAAGATAAGCACAGAGATCCATAAGCAAACCAACATCTGGCTTATCGGCATTTTTTTGCAGAGCCTTACGGGTTAGGTGGGCCGCTGCTCGATGGTCTGCTTGGTCATAACTAAGCTGCATGGCCAGGGCGACACGTTTACTCTGCCCATAGCTGCATGCGGATAAACCGGCACCGATAAGACAGAGAAACAAGACATGGACGAAGCACTTATTTTTCATGGCTTAGAGGCTTCGTTTGGAGTGGTTGGCAGTTGGTACTCAAGCACGGGTTTTCGATCTAGCGGTGGCAGACTTTTTGGGACCATGCGGACCCAGTGCCCTCGCAGGGTGACTGATTCGAAATTCATCGCAAGGATATTTAAGAAAAGACTCTCAAATTGTGCTTCAAAATAACTTTCCCGGTAGCTGTGCATGGTAGGATTGCCCATCGCTAGGGCTGTGGCATCGGATTCCCATCCTTCTGCTCCTAGGAACCAAACACTGAGCGCAATGTCTTGGCTCATGGTTTTCGCGCTTGGCTCTGGCTGCTTGGCTTCGTTTGGAATGGGAACTTCTGCCAGCATGACCATTGGAATGGAAGTCACGTAATCTTTGCTGAACGAATACGTGCAGCCGCCGGTACCCAGAGCCATTGATAGGAGGGCAACGAACATGAAGGGATTTCGAGACAAGACGTGTTTGGCTAGAAATTCCATTGACTCTCCTTGGTTCCCTTCGGGTTGGAGAGTTGACTGGGAATGTAGTTGTCGGGGGCAGCGGCCTGACCGTATCGGACGGGAAGCCCTTCAACAATGACGCAGTGATAGGTTAAGAGGATACCTCCGTGCATTTGCTCGTAAACTTTTACCTCGGTCAGCGCGTTGTAGCTTGTTCCAGCTCTTGCCAGGGCATTTTGGATGGCATTGTAAATTTTCGGACCAGGCATGAGCCGAAGCCACAAGATTGATTGTGAGCCACAGTCTTCACCTTGGACTCGAGCCGATGCTGTGCGATGTCCCACCTTCGGGAAGTCTTTGGGGAAGATACGAATCACTGGGCTGGTAGTGGTGCAACCCGCGATAAATGTCGCCAAGAGAAATATAAACGCCCATTGGTGAAATCTAGAATACAATGCTAGCTCCAAGTTTTCTGAAGTTATCATAGGCCAGTAAGCGCGGCGAGTGAATACCTGCCTGGACTCAAACCGGCGATGCTGTTAGTCCTTTTCAGTGGATTTAGGTGTACTTCTCATACCGTTGGTAACCGGTTTAATCGGTTGGATCACCAATGCTCTTGCCATACGAATGATTTTTTGGCCGCTGAAGAGATTCGGTTGGAGAGCTATAAGTTGGCAAGGTGTCTTGCCGGCGAACGTGGACCGGATGGCTACCATTTGTGTTGGGCTGATGACCTCGAAGCTCATTGATGAGCAAGCGGTTTTTAAGCGGATTGAGCCAGGGAAGATTGCTGCCTTACTGGGCCCAGCCTTGGAGGAGCACGCTGAGGAGATTGTAGAAGGTGTCCTGGCTCGGCGGTTCCCGAGAATTTGGAAAGCAGTTCCAGATGCCGTTTGGGAAAAAACACGGGTTCGCTTGAGAGCCGAGATCCCTCAGATCATTGAAAAGATGATGGCAGATCTTCACGATGATTTAGGACATTTTCTAAACCTTGAATCTCTCGTGGTAAGTGCGTTCAGCAATAATCGAATGCTACTCAACAAGCTTTTTTGGAGATGCGGTAGCAACGAATTTAAA
Organism: uncultured Bdellovibrionales bacterium; assembly: GCA_964652435.1. Taxonomy (GTDB): domain Bacteria; phylum Myxococcota; class XYA12-FULL-58-9; order XYA12-FULL-58-9; family JABJBS01; genus JABJBS01. The sequence continues at coordinate 1,582 of CAZZDT010000471.1, read as the reverse complement.
TTCATCGAGTACAGTGGACTGATTTTTGGTGCTCTCTTCGGCTTTGTCCAAATGATAATTTGGATTTTTGTCCAACCCATCTGGTTTCTCCCTCTGACAGGTATTGCGGTGGGCTGGGCAACGAATTGGTTGGCATTAAAAATGGTATTTGAGCCATTGGAGCCAACAACGATTGGCCCAGTGAAGTGGCAAGGGCTTTTCTTGCGCCGGCAAGAAGAAGTGAGTGAAGCTTACGCGGAATTTTTTGCGACGAAGATTCTTCATTCCGAAGCCTTGATGAATTCTATTTTGGAGGGCCCAGCCGCAGAGCAATTGATTGAGCTGATGAAGACTTATGTTGAAGAATCAGTTGACCATGTGTCGGGAGCGGCAGGGACCATCGCGCAACTTACCGTGGGAACCAGCAAGTGGTTGGACCTAAAATCTGAGATCAGCGGGCGAATTGCTATGGTCGTTCCAAACGAGCTTGGAAAACTTCAAGATTATGTAAGTGAAGCCATCGCCTTAGAAGATGAACTCTGTCGCAATTTAAAGAGTTTAAGTCCCGCTGAATTTGAAGAGGTTCTTCGTCCTGTCTTTCGCGAGGACGAATCAACTCTGATCGCTGTAGGTGCTGCTTTGGGCGGTATTGCCGGACTTTTGCAGTTCTTATTGATGGCGCTTCTTTAAACGCTCATTTAGAGCAGGCCAAACCGTTTGGCGCGGCTCATGAGAGTTGTGCGTGCAATACCAAGCTCTCTTGCCGCTTTAGAACAATTTCCTTCGTGTTTTTCGAGGGCAGCCTTTATGTCATCGTGTTGTTTGTTCTTCACTTGGTCTTTAACCGAACCGCTGGACGGCTTAGGCTTGCTCGGAGCAAAGTCGAAGTAGAAGTGGTCGGGCTCTAGGATGTCACCTTCACAGACCACCAAGGCACGCTGAACCAAGTTTTCGAATTCTCGAATATTACCCGGCCAATCACAAGATTGGAGTGCTTCCACAAGATCTGGAGAGATGCTCGGGCGTTTGTTCACCAGGTTTTGATATTTGTCTAGAAACCAGTTGAGCAGGGGTTCGATATCTTCGGTGCGGTCTCGAAGGGGCGGGAGAAAAATAGGGAAGACGTTGAGTCGATAAAAAAGGTCTTCTCTAAATTCGCCTTCTTCAACGGCGTTTTCTAAATCTCGGTTGGTTGCCGCAACAATCCGCACATCAACATTGATGGTTCGGGTACCACCCACTCTTTCTATTTCTCGTTCTTGCAGAACACGAAGAAGCATCACTTGAAGCTTGGGAGAGATATCACCAATTTCATCGAGGAATATGGTGCCGCCATTGGCCAATTCAAAGCGGCCGATGCGTGTGCTGCTGGCCCCGGTGAAGGCACCTTTTTCATGCCCAAAGAGTTCGCTCTCTAAAAGAGTTTCCGAGAGGGCGGCGCAGTTTACCCGAATAAACGGCTTGTCAGCCCGTGAGCTGTTGTCGTGAATAAAACGGGCAGCCACTTCTTTGCCCGTTCCTGTCTCCCCATTAACCAAAACAGTAGTTGCTGATTTTGATAATCTTCCTATGATGCGATAAATTTCCTGCATCTTATGCGCTG
>CAZZDT010000470.1:0-4117 GCA_964652435.1 uncultured Bdellovibrionales bacterium | reverse complement strand
GCTCTTTTTCAAGAGCGTGACACCAAGCCTCAGTTTATTCCACGCTCGCCAGCGCCGATGCTTCAGGAGCCACCTTTGGCAGCATCTCTTGAGTTTTCCGGAAAGCAAAAAGTCGGAGGTTCCAAAACAGGAAGCAATATTGTGGTCTTTATTGCTGCCTTGATTTTAGGCGCGGCTGGGGTCTTTGGGATCCATCATTACCAACAAGAGCATAACCTGCAGATGCAAAAGGCAAAGATCTTTGTTGATGATGCACGTCGCCAGTTGATGCAGGATACCGAGCACCACATTCAATCTTCTATCGAAGCATTTCGGCGAGCCGTTGAAGTTGCCCCGGATTATGCTCCTGCCCACGCTTGGTTGGCGTTGAGTTTGATGGCCCGTTCCGATGCACTCTCCTTTGATGCATGGCTTGGAGAGCAAGAGATTCAATGGGATCCAGGTAATGTTGGGCTCGATGAAGAGCGACAAAGCAGGCTTCGGGCTGAGGCTTCTAGCCGGTTGGAAGAATCGTTTCTGGCGGCAACCCGGGCGGCAGGTATTGCCGCTGACTCAGTGGAGGCAAATTTTGTATTGGCAGATTATTACAATCGCCAGGATAAGGTTCATGATTTTAGACGCCATCTTACGAGAATTAAAATCGTTAACCCCAATCATTTAAGCCGTCATTACTTTGATGCATTGTCTACTGCTCGTCCACTAGAAGCTCGCTTGATTTCGTGGGAGGAACTCTTAATCAACGGGCCATCTCAAAATAGGATGCGCTTGAAGATGGTTCACTTTCTTTTAGAGAACAAAGACTACGCCAGAGCGCTTCAAGAAGTTGATGTGGTTTTAAACAAAGCGCCTGCTCATCGGTTTGCTGCTCGACTGCGTGGTCACATTGTAAAGCTTAGAGCGCAGGAAGAAGAGCAACAAGCAGCAAAAGCAGCAGAAGAGAGGGAAGCTCTTTCGGAAGTAGATGTTGCTGCAGCCATAGCAGATGCAAAGCTTGTTCAAGACCTTAAAAAAGCGAACGAGAAGAGCAACCGTCGTCCACGAACACGTTTAAGCCCTTTGCAAACGCTTTTGCGTAAAGCGGCGAAGAGTTTAGATGCGGGAGATCCGAATGAGGCGATGAAGTTTTATCGCGAAGCTCTGGTTATCAAATCCGATAATATTGATGCATTGGCAGGGTTGGGTTTTTGTTATCTTGAACAAGGAAGTTTACCGGCAGCTTATTCGGCGTTTGAGCTGGTTTTACGGCAAGCCAAAGATTTCTCTGAAGCTCACCGCGGACTTGGAAAGCTGTGGCGTGTGCGAGGAAATAAAGAGAAAGCACTGGAGCATTTTCGGCATTATCTCAAGGTTCTGCCCATGGGGTCTCATGCCGCCTCCGTTAGAACCGCGATTATGGAATTAGAGGCTCAGCCATAAGGCTAGAGGTTGAGGACAGGAAATATGACAAAGCAAGCAATCGATCAGGAAGAGGTTTTGCGGATAGCAAAACTTGCCCGGTTAGAGTTGGAAGAGGCTGAAGTTGAGGGTTTGGCTCGCGACTTAGGCTCGATTCTGAATTACGTTCATAAGTTGGATGAACTGGATACTGAGGGTGTGGAAGCGACCACCCATGCTGTTGAGCTTAAAACAGCGCTTCGTGAAGATAAAATGGAGCCAGGTTTGGATGTTGAGCTTGGGCTGCGCCAAGCTCCTGAACGACTTGGTGATGGTTTTGGTGTTCCAAAGATAATCGAGTAGTAGCATGGATATTATTAATCATACGATGCAAGAGCTTTCGGCTCAGCTTGAAAACGGTGCAGTGTCTAGCGTTGATGCCACGCAGGCTTCACTTTCCCACATTGAGAAAAACATGGGGATGGGTGCATGGCTTCATGTTGCGGGTGAGCAAGCACTCGAGCAAGCCAAAGCGTCCGATGCAAGACGTCGCGATGGCGGTGCACGGGGGCCTTTGGATGGCATTCCGTTAGGCTTAAAGGATATTTTCCTAACGAAAGATATTCCCACCACTTGTGGTTCGAAAATTCTTGAGGGTTTTCTGCCGCCCTACAATGCGCATGTGGTTGAGCAACTTGATGAGGCCGGTGCAGTGATGCTGGGCAAGCTGAACATGGATGAATTTGCCATGGGCTCATCTAACGAGCACTCCGCTTACGGACCTGTCTTAAATCCTTGGGGCGAAAATAAAGTCCCGGGCGGCTCATCCGGTGGTTCGGCGGCAGCTGTTGCCAGCTGTACAGCCTTTGGAACTTTGGGGACAGATACCGGTGGTTCTATCCGTCAGCCAGCGGCATTAACCGGCACAGTGGGACTCAAGCCTACTTACGGTCGAGTGTCTCGTTTTGGTGTGATCGCTTTTGCGAGTTCTTTGGACCAGGTTGGGCCCATGACTCGCACTGTGACTGATGCGGCGATGCTTTTAGGGGAAATCGCTGGACATGACCCACGGGACTCAACGAGCAAGGATAAAGAAGTACCAAACTACATGTCGGAACTTGAGGGCGGCGTGAAAGGTCTGAAGATCGGGGTTCCAAAAGAGTACTTCATTGATGGCATTGATACGGAGATTCGCGCTTCGGTAGATGCGGCTTTGGCGTTTTATAAGGAGCAAGGTGCTGAACTTGTGGAAGTGTCTTTGCCGCATACTGAGCATGGAATCGCGACGTATTACCTTATTGCTACCGCCGAAGCCTCCAGTAACTTGGCTCGCTATGATGGTGTCCGCTACGGAATGCGTAAGGATCCGGGTGGCGGCCTTTTGGATATGTACACGGCTACTCGAGCCGCAGGTTTCGGTCCAGAGGTGAAGCGCCGGATTATGTTGGGAACCTATGCACTCTCCGCCGGTTATTACGATGCGTATTATCTGAAAGCACAGAAGGTTCGTACGCTCTTACGGCAAGACTTTGAGAAAGCATTTGAGAAGGTAGATGTCATCATCACACCAACGACGCCGCAAACAGCGTTTACGCTGGGAGACAATATGGACGATCCTGTCTCGATGTATTTAGCGGATGTGTTTACGGTGAGCGCTAACCTTGCTGGTTTGCCAGGAATGAGTATGCCTTGTGGTTTTAGCTCTTCGGGTATGCCCATGGGCATGCAGATTCTGGGAAGGCCTTGGGATGAGAGCACGGTTTTAAAAGTAGGGCGTGCTTATGAGCGCGAGCATGATTGGCATACGCGGAGGGCAGGGCAATGAGCTACGAGATTGTAATCGGTTTAGAGGTTCACGCGCAGCTGAGTACGGAGAGTAAGCTTTTCTCCACCAGTGGCACTGCTTTTGGTGCATCGGCCAATGCTCAAACGGATGTGGTTTGCTTGGGCATGCCAGGGGTTCTGCCCGTATTGAACAAGAAGGCAGTGGAATTGGCGGTGAAGGCCGGGCTTGCTTTGGATTGCGAAGTTCATCAAACCAGCCAGTTTTCCAGAAAGCATTACTTTTATCCCGATTTGGCCAAAGGCTATCAGATCACTCAGTATGATCGTCCTTATGCCACCTGGGGTAAGCTTGAAATTGAAGTAGGTGGTTCTCAGAAGACCATTGGCATTACGCGCATTCATATGGAAGAGGATGCGGGTAAAAGTGTGCATGATGATTTGGTCGCGGGCGGGCGTTCTTATGTTGATTACAACCGCGCCGGTGTTCCTTTGATCGAAATTGTGAGTGAACCAGATATGCGCTCAGCCGATGAAGCGGTGGCGTATTTGAAAAAGCTTCACCAGATTTTGCGCTACATTGAAGTGTGCGACGGCAATATGGAAGAAGGAAGCTTTCGATGTGATGCGAATGTTTCCTTGAGACCTTTTGGACAAGAAGAATTTGGAACCCGTACGGAGCTTAAGAACATCAACTCATTTCGTTTTGTTCAGCAAGCCATCGAGTACGAGGTGTCTCGTCAAGCCAGTGTACTCGACAGCGGTGGCAGCATCGTTCAAGAAACGAGACTCTGGGACACCAAAACCAACACCACTCGGTCGATGCGGTCTAAAGAGGAAGCGCACGATTACCGATATTTTCCCGAACCAGATCTTCCGGACCTTGTTTTAGAAGATGGGTATATCGAGAATCTACGAGAAGGGTTACCGGAATTGCCGGCGGCGCGTTTTGCTCGTTACG
>CAZZDT010000469.1:0-4125 GCA_964652435.1 uncultured Bdellovibrionales bacterium | reverse complement strand
GTATGTGCTCAATGCCGGCCAATGCATTCACTTCACGCAATCTCGTATTTTGCCTGATTTCAAGGTCTTGATAATCTTCATCTGCTGATTCACCGATCGAGGTGAGGTTTTCGAATCCTTCAAGACTCTCGAGGTAAGGGTTGTTCCAAATACGAATGCTTCCACCCACACGGGTTAGATTTCTGAGCCCTTCGATATTTTCGAGACTGCCATTTGAACTCACGTGAAGCATCCGGCCCGGGACCTCACGAATGCCAGTTAGCGCATCGATATTGATAATGTCTGGATTACCCGTGACGTAGAGTTCGTCGCCTACGGTTTCCAGGTTTTCCATTCCGTCGAGGCTCGTTAAGTCAAAGCAGTTGGTTACTCGGAAATGTTTACCGATGGAGACCAAGGATGAGAGCCCTTCGAGATTGGTCAGGCCCCGTATTTCGTGAATGAAAAGTGACTCGCCGATGATTTGTAAATCCGGGAGGTCTAACCCATCGAAAGCGACACCATTGAACGTGAGTGAACCTGTGATCTCTTTACAATTCTCGATTAACGAGAGTTCCGAGGCCTCGGTGAGTAAAAAATTCCCCTCGCATCTTCCGCTGAGCATGATGCTATCGCCGGAGCCGTTGCTGGTTGAATCATCATTATCGGGTTCAGGATCCTGGACCGTTCCTTCGGAGTCTTCAGCGGTCGCGTCCGAAGGATTAACGGGCTCTTCGCCCGCATCGTCAGTATTCTGAGGGATTGGCTCGCTGGGTTCTGCCGGTGATTCTTCTGCGCAGCTGCTCAAAAGTGGGAGAAACAAAGCGAGTATCAAAAGCAAACATCTTGGCTTAAGGGCAGTTTGCATGGTCGAGTCCTTCCGCAGAATAAGCAACGCCCAAAGTGACTGCACAGTGTATGCCATTCTATCTGGATTCGGAGAGACTGTTTTTGCTTGGTTTTAAGCTGCCAAACAGAGGCCTGGATTGGAAGATAGAGCTGCCCCAACGACAAAAACCGTTGGTGGAACTGCAGGATTTGCTCTTACTTCTTCAGGGGTTCAAAATGGCTTGCAAGCGCTCCCGGAAAGATTCGAGGAGCTCCTCTTGTTTGCGTTTATCCTGGACCGCTTTTCCGTTCTCAAGCGTTACCGTGGCCCAATAGTTATCGAGCGGAAGAAACATGGTATCGGCACTTTCACTGGTGTCGACCCAGGTGCCATTGGGAGCATCTCGAGTGCCCCCTAGCGCGTGACCTGGAAATGCTCGATGCAGGTCAGGGAAATAAGCACTGCTTTCGACGCCGTGGTGGTGATTGCTCCATGCTTCGGGAAGCACAATATCCGCCCATTGTTGCCATGCTTGCTTGGGTAAGGTGTCTCCCCAGAATGTCCAGTAGGTGATCGGTTCGTTGTTGCGGGTTTCCATGGCTTCACGCAAGAGGGCCTGGTAGTCGAATGACCAAGTTTGCTCGTCGCGGGTCAGTGTTTCCGTGTAATTGAGATATGGCTCTTTTGTGAGGGTAGTGTTGGCCCAAAGAAAGCTCGAGTGGCAGCTGTTATCCTCGGCCGGGAACTCGAAGATAAATGTGAATGGGTCAGGTTCATTGTCCTCGGGATGCTCGCGAGCAAAATCGAGGTCGCCGAATTCTTGAGAGTGGGCACTGGGGAAAGCCGTAACGGTGAGTCCTATGTCCTCAAGGGTGAACCTTTGAACGCCATCCATCGCCCAGAGTCCCGTGCAGCTCTTTTCATCTAAGTCTTCGCAAAGGGCGTAGGGAGCCACGATATGAGCGCCATAACGCTCGTGTGCGTCTCCAATGAAGGGCGCGCCTACCCAGGGCAGCTCAGGCTCACCGTAGGCGGCCAGCGTGACTTCACAAAGTACATCGGCTTGCTCGGCGCAATGGCCGGTATGGTCGAAATGGTTGTGCCCGATAAAGAGGTAATCCACCGAATCAAATTCTAAATTGGCCAGGGCTTCGTCGTAATAAGCACCATTGATTTGGTGGTCTAACAATATTCTAACGGTTTTGCCCTGGTAATTATATTCTAGGGCGTACGTGGTCACCCCAAGCCAGGTCACGGTAACCGGACTTCCGCAAGGTGGTGCAGGTGATTGGCAACCGATCAGTGCCAGGAGTAAAGCTGGGATGAGCCAGTGAGTAAATATTGTGAGGTTCATCCGGACCGCGCCTCCACGGTGGTTAGGGTGTGAGAGTGTTCTAGCTTAAATTGTCGACGGGGTCATCCTTGAACCTAACAATGGGCTGGCCTCTTGACTGTTGGTTGGCTCGGGTTCATACCGCAGAGCAGGGGAGTGAGATGCACATGAAAAAACGAAATCTTCTGTTTTCTTTGGTCTTTGCCTTGGGTGCTTGCAGCAGCGATGAAGGTGATAATCTTCCAGTGGAATCAACGGATACTACGGAACAAACAGATGCGCCGGAAACGGACGAACCCACGGATCTCGAACCGGGCCAACCTTTTTCAGACGGCCCGTATGGTGTTTCGTTTCGGGATACAGTGGGAGATATCGAAGCATCCACCTTAGGGGGCGGCACTTTTAACTTGAGAGAGCTTTGGACCGGAGATGACTCGTTTATTTTTCTCTTTTTTACCGACAATCCAGAACAGAATCCTGACCTGGTCAGCTTCTTGGGAGATCTCTGGTTTCCCGGCGGTACATCGGCCGGTAGTCTGGCGGAATTGATAGAGGCATCACCGGACAATGTGCATTATGTGATGGGCTCATTCGATGCGGATGCATCGGAGGATATGACCCGCATGCAGACGGGGCTGAACACTGCGTTGTCTTCACTTGCGCCTGATGCTGAGGAACGGTGGCGAAGTCGGTTTCACTTTCTTTCTGATACGGTTTGGCAAACGCCTGGTTGGCTTGGGGAGATGTTTTCAGAAAGTGGTTGGCTCTGGTTTGGTGTAGACCGAGCGCAGAAAATGCGCCAATTGGGTATGCCCAGTGATGTGGGCACTGGCGTGGCTAAGTTGAAGTTTTTTACCCATGAGGTTCGCTACTTCAATTTTGAGGCCACCCGTCAGGCTAGGCTCGATGGCGAAGATGGTGTGACTATTGTGTCCGTTTTTGAGAACGAGAGTATAAAGAATGATAAGGTGGATGTAGTTTTTCCTGACGCGGAAACCATGGCTCAATTTGATACAATGGAGATCGATGTCAGTAACTTCTGTCCGGACCATCTCGATGCAAACTGTGGGGAATGGGATTATAAGTCCATGATGTATGTTTGCGATTCGCCTACCGTCGCTAATGATAATGAATCCACCGTCTGCCAGCCACGGGTGGTTGCGGTGGAAGCGGTTGAGGAGGTTCTGGGTCAGTGTGCAGGCACTGAGACAACTTGTGTTACCGATATGGATTGCGATGCAGATGTTGCATGTGAAGGATACGTGGCGCCGGTTGAGGGCGTTGAGGGAATTGACGCCGATACTCTAGCTTGCACCTGTGAATCCCCATTGGGAGAGATTCGAGAGGCGGTCCAAGGGTGTAACGAAGAGGGTACGGGTTACAACGATTGTAACTGCGCGTGTAATACCGAAATAGCTCGCTGGATTACGACTTACGGGCGTGAAGGTCGATGGGTTACGGATATCAGTCCATTCTTGGCGTTCTTTAAGGATGGCGGTACTCATAAACTTCGCATGCAGTCGGGCAATCGTTATGATTTTGACTTTGATATTCGATTATCAAACCGCAATGACGGCCCAACTCCGCAAGCGATTCAGTTTTTGTACAGTGGCAAAGGTTTCAACGAAAACTACAACGTGGACCGTGCTCCTATCGTCTTTGAATCGGTGCCGGGCACAGAGCGGGTTCAATTGGTGGCCTATATCACGGGCCACGGTTGGGGTGCCGAGGTAGAGAACTGTGCAGAGTTTTGCAATCACACGCATCACTTCAGGGTAAATGGAACAGAGTTTGTTAAAGAGCACCCGCGGGCTGGTCAAAGCCAGGGTTGTGTGGACCAGATTGAGGACGGCGTGGTGCCCAATCAATATGGAACATGGCCCTATGGCAGAGCGGGCTGGTGCCCGGGGCTCGATGTGAAACCATGGGTCGTTGATGTAACCGATGCTTTGGTTTCAGGTGAGAACACAATCACCTACGAGGG
>CAZZDT010000468.1:0-4128 GCA_964652435.1 uncultured Bdellovibrionales bacterium | reverse complement strand
CAATGTGAACTTCGTCGGGCTCTCCGTGGGTCTCTACACCATGCAGGTTCTGGAACCCATGAGACTCCAAGAATGGTTTCTTACCGGAGTAGGTCGATTTAAAGGCACTGAACCAGTGGTTTTGGTAACCAGCGTTGGCCAATATTTCCGGAAGGCAGGTTAAGTCCGTTTCCGGTACGCGCTTGTAAAGTGGGAGGTCACCTAGGGCCGGATAGCTGCTACAAAGGATAGCCAATTCACCACGAACGGTTTGCATGCCAGATGCATAGAAATTCTGGGCCCGCACACCTTGTTTCGACAAGCGGTCAAATTGCGGTGTTAGGCTTTCCTTTGCACCGTAAACCCCAGATTCAGCACTTCGGAAACTCTCTGCCTCAATGATGATGATATTGGGTGTGACTTTGGCTCTTTGGGTGGTTGCTGGCATTTGCATCAGAGGTTGCTGAGCATCGCCGGTTCGCGTGTAGCCCTGCATCGGTGCAAACATGCTGCCCATAGAGCTGCCTTCCAGAATTTTCTGGGGATGGTAGGATGCGTTTCGCTGAATCTGTCTGGCGGTTTCAAGTCGAAGAGCGCGCAGAAGCAGATGGTTTTCAGTAGGCGAGGTCACGTTCACCCGGTTGAGATGGCCTATCCCAAGTAACATCACGCCGGCCAGCAACACCTGAATGGCTGATTTGGGGTGCCACTTTTTCCATGACTTCGCGAAACCGATCAGCATCAAGAGCGGGATGCAAAACCAGAAAAAGATAACATCGTAGGGGAGCATGCTGTTCACACTCGATTTGATGGCACCCAATTCGTTGATTTGACCCAAGCTGTATAGGCCGGCCCAGTTATTGAAAGCGGTATAGTAAAGCTGGTTTCCGCCGGTGAGCACGATGAGGAAAATGATGGTCGGGAAGATGATAAGTTTCGCCAGCCACTGAGGTGCGGCCATGCGCAGAATGCCGAAGATACCGAGAAAGAGTGTGGCAAAGCCAAGCTCGTCAATGAAAGCGGTGATGCCGTAACCTGATTGGGTACCAATTCGAACCAGCAGTGTTTGCAGGACAGTGAAACCCACCCACCAATAAACAAAGCCCAGCGAGGACTTTTTTGACAGGACGGCCTCGTCCGCTGCGGCATTTGTCTGCGCTGCGTCATCGGATGCACCGAGCCGATTACTCCGCCAATGCGTTAGATTTGATAGAATGTTGCTTTTCATACTCTAAACTGTCCGGCCTTTCGTACCATGGCATCGGTGTACGACATGTTCCTCAACCATTGGGGACGAATAAGGTTTCGCCATAAGGCAGTTTCCATTAGTTTGCACCCTCTAATTTTGTTATTATCCGTTTTTACGTACAAAATGAGGTCCCTCCATGGCAGTGCAAATTGCCGAAACTGCTCTTCCTATTTCTTAGGTAAAACGAGCAATACTTATGCCATGATTGAATCGGTATTCAATTTATAGACCTGGTGCGAGAGCGGGGCTCCTAAGTGGTTGATTTTTCGTTCGCCACTGAAATTAGGGCGTTTTTTAAGCTTTGGGATTGCCGTCACCTTTGTCGCTATACGGGAAAAGTGCGAATTAGAATGCGCTGTGATCGGGCAAACTTTTGCTCAGTGACTGGTGTACGGTTCAGCTCCAGATTGGTCTTTCTGGTGTGTACCAGTTGGCTTAGGCAGCCACTCTGGAGGCATGATGAGGCAGCGAAGTTTCGCAAGTGGCCCATTGGCTCTTCGGATTTTATGAAACAACCAGCTAAGTCCAGCTCCTTGAATGGTCAGCGGATTGTTGGATTCGATGGGATCGGTCACTCCGTAAATGGGTTCTTGGTGCTCTGGTTCATAGGTACCGAATAGATGGTCCCAGATCATGAAGACTTCACCGAAATTCTTATCAATGTAGGCCTCGTCACTGCCGTGATGGACCCGGTGGTTGGACGGAGTCGCCAGAAGCCAATCCAACCAGCCGAGTTTCCCTATGATTCTGGTATGTTGAGCAATGCCCCAGATGTTTGTGAAAATGCTGATCACCATAAAGTGAAAGGGCGTGAAACCGAAAATAGGGAGCAGGTAGAAAGTGGGACGTGAAAGCAAGGTTAGGTCCAGTAAGAACCCCCGCGACGCGACGGTTGCATTGTATTCAGGAGACGAGTGGTGAACGTGATGCATAGACCAAAAGAATCCGACCCTGTGGGCAATCCGATGGTCTGTATACCAAGCGAGGTCGTAGAGAAGAAAACCTAGGGCCCAACCCCCCAAATGAGAAGGCAGTTCAAAGAGTCCCCAATGATGGTGAATGAAGGCCATAGCCGCCAATGGCAAGAGATGACCGGCAAGCATATTGATAACGAGGCCGGCCAAGGTGATGACCAAGTTGGCAAGGGTGTCGCCGTTATTCCATGATTGGTTTGGAAAAATAAAATGGTGAGCGAGCCGTTCCCCAATTAGGATTGTTCCGTAAATAGGTATTAGAAACAGATAAGTATCTCCGTTTTCAATAAGCTGCATCAGGTGCTCTGTAATCGTTTCCAGCATGTTTACCCTTGGCAGTCAGAGTTGACTGTTTTGTATTATTAAGGGAAGATTGCTAAATAGTCAACCCTGACTGTTTGGAAGGTTTGAGAATGTCTAAGCGAGAAGAGAAAGCGGCGGCAACCCGTCGGCAATTTTTAGATGCGGCTTTCGAGTGCCTCTACGAGTTGGGCTACCACGGTACGAGTACGGTGGCTGTTTGTGAGCGGGCGGGATTGGCCCGAGGAACGATGCTGCATCATTTTCCAAACAAACAAGCTTTGGTGCTCGCCACATTAGAGGATGTTTTGGTCCGAAGGGTGGCGGATTTCCAGTCTCAATTGGCGGGAACAGATCCCAGTGATCTTGGTTCCATGGTGAAGCAACTTTGGTCGGCGGTGAAAGGGCCAACATTTGGTGCTTGGTTGGAGTTGGCGGTCGCTTCAAGAACCGATCCTGTTTTGGCCACGGAATTTCAAACCGTGATGAATCGGTTTGATTCCTTGGTGAGTGCGGTGGTGGACCGTTCAATTCCACCCGAGGCGGCGAAAGGGCATGACCTTCAGCTCGGAGTCTCCTTGGTCTTCAGTGCCCTGAATGGTTTGGCGCTGGACCTGGTTCAAGTAGATGAAGCAGTGGTGGAAGCGAAGGTCGAACTTTTGATAGCGTGGCTGAGTGAACGTTAATTTCCAGGAAATAAATAATATGAATAAACCCCAAGAGCAGAGCATTTTACATCAGGCTCTATGGCAAGCGGGCCTCGATAGAATTGAACGTCTCTCCAATATGCCCGATGCGGCCATGCGCCGGGCTCTATGGGAAGAGGATTTACGGGCCATAGGCGACTTGGCGGCGGTTTGGTCCGTGGATGTTCTGATTTGGGAGTCGGTGCGGGGCGATACAAAAGCTCAGCTTATTTATGATGGCCTTTTTCGGCCGGATTCAGTGGTCAGCCTATTTTCGCCAGAACGGTTGGCAGGGTTACGAGATTTGGCCATCGAGGAGCGAGCCTTCGGGGCTTATCACTGGTTCTCTTGTATGGATGCGTGTGAGTCCATTGGGCATACTGAGTACCAAGGGCCTCGCTCGGATCGTCCCCTGGGAGTTCGCCGGGCGGATGCTCGGAGGGCACAAGGAAAAGAGCTTGAGAAGCTCCTGCACGACCCAGACCCTGATGTCATCGCGAACCTTATGCATTCACCTCATATTACTGAGGCATTCGTGTTGAAGCTTTGCTCGAAGCGGCCCGTGCCCCCAGAGGTTTTAGTGGTGATGACCGAACAAGAAAAATGGTTCAGTAGGTACTCGGTCAAGCGGGCACTTTTGCTCAATCCGTCATTACCGGGGGAGTATGCACACAACCTTATGGTTTATCTCAGCCCTAAAGACCTATTGGAATATTCTCAAGAGCCTACTGTTCGTGAGTCCTTGAAGGTTTCAGCATCAAGGCTTGTGCGAGGCCTTCATCAGCTGCAGAACAATTAACCCGGTGAGGGTGCTTCATCACAATTTTCATTATCATTGTTGCCGTCGATGTTGATTTCGCCGCCCACGCCTTCTTGAGCTTCGATGTTTGAAATCAGTTCTTCTGCCTCGCATGTTGGTAAGGAATAGTTGTTGGTAAAG
>CAZZDT010000467.1:0-4128 GCA_964652435.1 uncultured Bdellovibrionales bacterium | reverse complement strand
CACACCGTCAAGCGTCCATACAGTATTTGCTCCCCCGCCTCGCAAACAGAAACAATCAGTATTGGCGTGCGCCAAATCGAAGACGGACGTGTATCAACATACTTGAATCAAGATCTCAAAGTAGGCGATCACATTGGTGCATATGGACCGTCGGGAGATTATGGACTTCAAGTAGAGGATGTTCCTGAAAGCATTGTATGCATTGCGGGAGGAAGCGGCATCACACCTCAGCTTTCCATTTTGAGACACGTTCTCGAGCAAAGTGAATCCAGTCAAGCAACCCTTCTATTCATCAATCGAACCGAACAAACGGCAATGTTCACCGAAGAGCTTAGTGCACTCCAAAATGATTTTGGTAAGCGTTTTACGCAGCACAACTTCTTCAGTCGGTCAGGGTCAAAGCTCACTAAGACGAAACTCAAACGCCTCATCAAATCGGCAGCGGAAGATGCTCAATTCTTTCTCTGTGGCCCCCAAGGTCTCATGGACCTTGCGCAAGAACTCTTGAGCGACTCAGGCGTTGAGCCCGAAGCTATCCACCGTGAAGCATTTACCGCTGCAGCCTCAGCCACGGACAAATCTGCCAGCACACGCACTGAATCACTGACCATTCACAGCGCGGCCGGACATAGCACGACAACCATTGAACCCGACCAAACCATCCTAGAGGCAAGTATCGTGGCGGGCAGTCCCATTCCCTATTCATGCACCATGGGTGGATGCGGCGCCTGTAAAGTGAAAATAATAAAGGGTGAAGTCTCCATGCCGGAGCCCAACTGCTTAAACGCTGAAGAAAAAGCAACGGGCTATGTTTTAGGCTGTGTTGCCCGTGCATGTGGTCCAATTACCCTCGAGGTAGAATCATGAGCAGCACAGCAACTGCCATCCAGCAAGATGACACTTGGTGTTATAAGATGAAAGACCTGTGCAACATCACAGGCTTGGGGCGGCAGGCCATTCACTTCTACATTCAGCAAGGCTTGATTCCACCAGGACGAAAAACAGGCCACAACATGGCATGGTACAGCGAGCAACATCTGGAACGCATCCAGATGATTCGCAAATTACAACACGAAAGATTTCTGCCTTTAAAGGCCATCAAAGCTATTTTGGACGAGCAAGATAACCTCTTTAGTCCTACACAGCGTGACTTCTTGAAGGGTTTAAGACACTCCATCAACATCGACGGCATGTCCACCGATAACTTGGCCGCGGGATCCGTTCTCGCAACAGAATTGGTCGAAAATAAAGTCGTGAGTGAAACAGATCTTAAGCAGCTGATTGAAGCTCAAGTAATCGGCACCCACGTGGATAAAGAAGGCAATCTTCGTATATCGCAAAAAGACATAGAGAGCCTTAAAATACTCACAGAGCTAAGGCAGGCCGGATTTACCGAAGAACAAGGGTTCCAGGCGAGCCTCATTCAGGAGTACGAAAAATCAATTGCGGAACTTGTTAACTGGGAAGGACAATTGGTTGCAGATAAACTGCGTAATCTGCCACCAGAACAAGCTGCGCAAGTTGTGCAAACAGCACTGCCCATCGTTCATAAATTACTTATTCACTATCACCAGCTTCGAATCACTGACCTCTTAGCGTCGCTCTAAGAACCAAGGAGTCTATTATGGTTTTAAAAGTTACTGATCACTTGCCACCGATGGTGGCCAATCAGCTCGACAGTTACAATGAGGCATTCGAAATCTTCAGTCACATCCGAGATCCCAAAGTGCTTAAGGCATTAGGGCCATCAGGCGTTCGTGGTCTCTTGCTCAAACGTGGCAAGCAAGGCGTTCCAACACTGATGCCGGCAAACCACAGCGCACACTTCGACTGGACTTACCCACACGACCACCCCGAAATGGAAGACCTCTACAAGCGCGCGAAACAAGGCCAATGGGATGGGGATGACCTGCCCTGGCATACCGACGTTGACCCGCTGAACCCAGAGGTACCTCTGCTGCCTGAACACTTCTTTGATTTTAGTGTTCTGGCTGATGAACGAATCTTTCTGACGGAAAAAGAGTCACGTCAATTTACCTACAGCATCACTTCCTGGATGCTTTCTCAGTTTCTCCATGGCGAGCAAGGCGCATTGTTTGCTGCTGCGCAGGTCACGGAAGCCGTGCAATTTTTCGACGGCAAGATGTACGGCGCCACCCAAGTAATGGACGAAGCAAGACACGTTGAAGTGTTCCAACGGTACTTAGAATCCAAACTAAACAAGCTGTATTCAGTCAACGACAACCTGTTCGTCATCATTGATTCATTGATGACCGATGGACGTTGGGACATGAAGTTCTTGGGTATGCAAATCATGGTAGAAGGACTGGCGTTAGGCGCTTTTGGTATGCTTTACAAAGGAACCAAAGAGCCTCTACTCAAACAGTTACTGGCTCAAGTGATTCAAGACGAAGCCCGACACGTTCATTACGGCGTTGTTGCACTTCGAGATCACATTCTTGAGGAGCTTACGGAAGCTGAACGCCAAGAACGAGAAGACTGGGCCTTCGAAGTCGCGCTGCTGATGCGCAACCGCTTCATGGCTTATGAGGTTTACGAGGAATGGTTCGAAGGTATCATGAGCCGCGAAAAATGGCGTCAGCTGATTCTAGCCGCGCCTGGCATGGAAGAGTTTCGCCAAGTCATGTTCAGCCGTCTCGTTCCCAATTTGCGAGAGATTGGACTGCTCTCTGACAGCATTAAGCCCGCCTATGAATCCGTGGGATTGATGAAATACTTTGGCGGACAAGCAGCAAACTCCCTAACCGGAGATGACATGCTTAAACACCTTGATGCCCAAGGAGCCATTTCCCTAAGCGCCAGCTAACCCCATCTTCCTGATACGCTTGCGCTCGGTGCCAAATTTGTCCATGTTGCCTCCAGATTTTTTCAATCACGAGGTGTACCATGGGAAATGTATTAATCACCGGCGCCAACAAGGGTATCGGATTTGAGCTTGCCAAACAGCTCAAGAGCCGGGGCGAAACCATCCACGCAACTTGTAGAAAAAGTTCTGCAGCCTTAGACGCACTCGATGTCCATATCTACCCGAACATCGATATCCAGGATCACGCCACCCACGACGAGCTTTCCAAGCAACTCGAAGGTGTCTCCTTGGACCTGGTGATTCAAAATGCCGGTATCCTGACTCCAACTCGGTTGGGTGAGCTGGATGTTGCAGCCATCCGCGCACAATTTGAAGTCAACGCATTGGGCCCACTGATGCTGACCGAGAAATTACTGAGCAAAATTTCTAAAGGTGGGAAAATCGCACTCATCTCTAGCCGAATGGGCTCTATTGCCGACAACACTTCTGGAAGCTCTTATGGATACAGAATGTCCAAGGCAGCACTGAACATCGCAGGTGTATCCCTCGCCCAAGATGTTCAAGACCAAGAGATTGCAGTGACTATCTTGCATCCTGGCTACGTCCAAACAGATATTACCGGCGGCCGAGGTTTCATAACCGCTGACATTGCCGCCAAGGGACTGATTGAACGAATAGACGACTTGACCATGGAGACCTCCGGACGCTTCTGGCATCAAAACGGCGAGGAACTCCCGTGGTAAAGACAGCAAATATCTGATTTTAATGAGTTTTTTTAGCGCATATTGAAGACCACCTCTCACGGTGGTACCGTGCGTCACTATCAACAATGTAAATGGAGGGGCCTAGTATGCAGGCTGTTCTCGCCTTCTCACTCGTGGTTTCATCTCTTATCTCCAACCCAGATCTGCTCTTACAGACTGGGGACAAGGCACCGCCGTTTTCTATGCGCGACCTTGATGGCGATGTCGTCGCTATGCGTGACATCACCGGACCGACTGCTACCGCGCCAGGAAAAACAATCGTTCTCTCGTTTTTCGCCACCTGGTGTGAGCCGTGTAAAGCAGAGCTGCAAGACCTTCGACAAATCGAGAAACTCTGGAAAACTCGAGAAGTTCAAATGATTCATATTGGACTTTCCCAAGATGCAGAAACATTGCTGCCTTTTTCTCTGCAATACAAAGTGAATTGGCCCATCATTCCCGATTCTTTTGGACTCTTAGGACGTCGATACGGTGTGGACCAGTTGCCGCACATCTTTATTATCAACCGAGATGGCGAAGTGGCCTATCAAAAGCGCG
>CAZZDT010000466.1:0-4136 GCA_964652435.1 uncultured Bdellovibrionales bacterium | reverse complement strand
CACCACCGAAAGGCTGCTGACCGACCACAGCACCCGTTGGCTTGTCGTTGATGTAGAAGTTACCCGCTGTGTGGCGAAGCGCCTTGCTGGCTTGCATAACCGCCGCCTTCTCACGCGCAAAGATAGCACCGGTCAATGCATAAGGACTTGCCTTGTCACATAGTTCCAATACCTCAGCAAACTCGCCATCAGGGTAGCAGTAAATGGTTACCACTGGCCCAAAGATTTCCTCTTGAATCAGCTTGAAGTTCGGGTTGGTGGTAAGAACAACGGTTGGCTGAATGAAGTAGCCTTTGCTCTCATCACATTCACCACCGAGAATCACTTCAGCTTCATCGCTCTCTTTTGCGTAATCGATGTAACCTTTGATTTTGTCGAACGCGCGCTTGTCGATGACCGCACCCATGAAGTTGGTGAAATCACAGATATCGCCCACCTTCAGTGCTGCATGCATTGATTTAAGCTTCTCAGACAATGCACCCCACATGCCTTGTGGGATGTAGCAGCGCGAAACCGCTGAACACTTCTGACCTTGGAATTCAAATGCACCACGGGTAATGGCAACCGCCAACGCCTGAAGGTCCGCCGACTCATGAGCTACAATGAAGTCCTTGCCGCCGGTTTCGCCAACCAAGCGTGGATACGTTTCGTAGTTGGCAATGTTCTGACCAACCGTTGACCACATGTGCTGAAAAGTCTTGGTTGAACCGGTAAAGTGAACACCACCCAGCTTAGGATGCTTCAGAGCAATGTCGCCCACCAAAGGTCCTGGGCCATGTACCATATTGATAACGCCATCAGGAAGGCCTGCTTCCTGAAGCATTTCCATCATGATGTTGGCACTGAGTGCCTGAGTCTCAGAAGGCTTCCACACACAAACGTTACCCATCAGCGCCACAGCTGTTGGCAAGTTCACCGCGATGGATGAGAAGTTGAATGGGCTTACTGCGAATACAAATCCATCCAGTGGTCGATAATCAAGTTGATTCCAGATACCCGGTGCCGAGTCAGGCTGACCGGCCATGATGTCTCGCGCATACTTCACGTTGTAACGGAAGAAGTCGCAAAGTTCACAAACAGCATCAATTTCCGCCTGATGAGCGGTCTTACTTTGACCCAGCATCGTCGCGGCGTTGGAAATCGCGCGGTATCGGCCAGCCAACAAATCAGCTGCCTTCAACATAATAGCTGCACGTTCTTCAAATGGAACAGCTGCCCAAGCATCCTTGGCCGCCAATGCATTATCAATGGCTTCATGCACTTGCGCTTCCGTTGCGATATGCAAGGTACCAATTTGCTTTTGATGGTCGTGTGGCATCACGTAGGCTTCGGTCTTGTCTGACCCACAGGCCTTACCACCAATGATTGAAGTGAGTTCCTTGTTGCCAGCGGCCATCTCTTTGAGGGCTTCTTTAAGTTCAGCTCGCTCAGGGCTATTTGGAGCATAAGATAGAACCGGCTCGTTACGAGGTGCCGGCACTTCGCGGTGCGCATTAAACATAATGATTCTCCTAGAACGCTACACGTCGGGCGCCATCGCCTCCCTGCGACAGCCGGGGCGTTCAGTGCGGGTTTTGGGGCGGTTTATCGTGAAAATGGGTGCGGGGTCGATAGTGATTCGCACCGTCTTTGTTCAGAATGGATGATTTATGAGATCGCGCAGCAGCCTAAACGTGCTCAACGAGCCGAAGACCCTTCGGACAAGTAATTCCGCTGACCTGAATACGCCGTTCTGACGCACTGAGCCACTCAAATTCGAGCTTTACGGCACCTTCGGGAATCATATCGGGCAGTTGATTCGCCCACTCGACCACCGCCACGGCATCGTCACGGAGGATCTGCTCTTCTAAGCCAAGGTCACGAGCACTCTCGGAATCATGGAGGCGGTAGAAATCCATATGGACCATCATCCCGCGCTCGGCTGGATACATATTGGCCAAAGTATAGGTTGGGCTGGCCACTTCGTGCATGGCGTGCACGCCCATACCGCGGGCAAATCCTTGAACAAAATGGGTTTTCCCCATGCCCAGATCACCCACCAAGGCAAAAACGGTCCCCGCAGGGGCCATTTGGCCAAGCTTCTCACCGAGCTTTCGCGTGGCTTCAGGCCGCCGCGATGTATAAATCCAATTTTCTTGCTTCATGCCGATTCTTACCGGCCCACCCTATGCAGCACTGGCCCCAAAGCGTCAACAATATCCGAAGCAATCAGCGCAGTTTCTCCAACGGTTTCACTGGCGAGGTCCCCAGCACAGGCGTGCAAGAGCGTGGCGACCTTAGCGGCATCAACCGCCATATAGCCCGCAGCCAAAAATGCACCAACCATTCCCGCCAAAACATCCCCCGAGCCGCCGGTTGCCATACCAGCATTGCCAGCGCCGACCACCCAAATGTCACCATTGGGTGCAGCCACAACCGTGCTGGCCCCTTTTAAAACCAGAACGCAATCATGGGTTTTGGCATAATCAGATGCAATGCCCATACGGTCAGCCTGAACTTCCGGCACCGTCTTTCGGGTCAACCGAGCCATTTCCTTAGGATGAGGCGTGAGAACCAAATCACTGCGGACGCCCTGCCACCAATCGGGATGCGCCGCCAAAAGATTCAAAGCCTCGGCATCGAGGCATAGCGGTAAATTGGTTTCGTAGAGCAAATGCTTCAAGTATTGCTCGCTGGCTTCACAGGACGCCAAACCAGGCCCTACCACCCCAGCGGTTGCTCCATCAAACATATCCGCAAGCCAGCTCTCTCGCGTAAGCTCTGGGCTCATCACCCGCAGCATGGCCTCTGGCGGTCTGTCTGTGGCCATTTTAAGCGTTGCTTCATCGGCTATCCAACTCACCAAGCC
The DNA here is from genome assembly GCA_964652435.1 of uncultured Bdellovibrionales bacterium. GTDB lineage: Bacteria > Myxococcota > XYA12-FULL-58-9 > XYA12-FULL-58-9 > JABJBS01 > JABJBS01. The sequence goes on along the minus strand of CAZZDT010000466.1, from coordinate 1,288 downwards.
GGCTCCACTGCGCAGCGCACCCATCAAAGCCAATATCGCTGCACCAGGAGATGTTTTCTGCCCGGCCCAAACCGCCACATGACCATATGTGCCCTTATGCGTATTGGCCAAACGCTCCGATATCAACTCAGAGATATCCTCTTCACCCAGGAGAGCTGTTTGCACACCTTGTTCGGGCGCAAGGTTTTGAGGAATGCCAATGTCCGCCACACACAGGTCACCGGCATGAGCGGCACCAGGAAATAGAAAGTGTCCTCTTTTGGGAAATGCAAACGTGACCGTGCAATCGGCTCGAACAGCTGCGCCATGAACAGCGCCCGTATCACCACACACCCCGCTGGGTATGTCCACCGCAATCACCACGCCTTCAAAGCCCGCTATCATATCAATGGCTTCAGCCATGACCGGCCGCGGCGCCCCTTTCAGGCCCGTGCCCAGCAAGGCATCAATCACCACGTCGGTTTTCTCAACCGTGCGTTCAAAATGAGTCAGATGGGATTCATCGATAACCTGATGAACCTGTACATCAGGGAGGTCAGAATACATGCGTTCAAGAGCAATTTCAGCTTCACCCTTTACGGCTTCCTCTTCCGCAAAAAGAAACACATGAACCGCCGCACCTTCAGCGGCCAGCAATCGGGCAACCACAAAGCCATCGCCGCCGTTGTTGCCTTTGCCACATGCCACAACCACATCGGCCGGCATTTCAACCAAGTCCATACAAACCTGCGCTACGGCATCACCGGCGCTTTCCATGAGGTCAATGCCAGGCACACCCAGCGCTTCAATGGTATGCCGATCAACATTCGACATCTCTTGGTTGGTAAGAAGGTAATGCATCGGGACTCCGACGGAATTTAGCGCTCTAACAACTTTAGCATATCACGAACGGCGCCATCGAGGCCGGTAAAAATAGCTCGTGAAATAATGGAGTGTCCGATATTGAAACGACCAATACCTTCAACCGCTACCAAATCCTGAATATTGTGATAATCAAGACCATGACCGGCGCTCACATGCATACCCAGTTTGTTAGCGGCTCGAGCGGCATCGACAATTTTCTGAAGTTCTGAACGGCGAGCAATATCCCCCCGTGCATCCGCGTAACGTGCGGTATTGATTTCTACCGACATCGTTTCCACTTTATGAGCACCCCGAATTTGGTCCACATCTGGGTCCACAAAAAGGCTAACCAAGATGTCTGCCTCACGCAGCCCACCAATGTATTTCTTGAGATGCTCACGGTGATGGCCAATGTCTAAGCCAGACTCGGTGGTCAATTCACCAG
>CAZZDT010000465.1:0-4140 GCA_964652435.1 uncultured Bdellovibrionales bacterium | reverse complement strand
TGAGGAAGTGTTGAGAGGCTCGTTGCACCTGCCGTTGTTCAGAGTCTTTAGCAATCGGTTCAAATTGAGATGCGAGAATTTGTCTAATCTATGCCTCTGTTCTTATTGATTTTTTTTGCTCTGGGCTTTGCACCAGCCTGCGCATTAACCCAGAGGATTTAGGGTTCCTTTCGCGCTTCAGTTTGGCGCTTAATCTCAAAAAGAGACATTATCTACTCGTGAGTTGTTGGCTGGCGCTCGTTGCGAAGAGCTTTGAGCTTGTCAAATTCAAGCTTGGTTGCCTAAGGAAGGCTCGTGGCGAAATCAGACAATGATTTCAGGAATCTAATATTTTACGAGGCATCGATTCATGAGAAAATTGAAGGTTGGGAACAGCTCACTACGAGCTCCCCTGATGATCTCCTTGGTCTTGTTTGCGGCTCAGCTGGGTTGCCAAGAGCAAACCGGCACGGTTGGCCCACTTGGGTTAACGGATTTAGCAGATCAGGCCGATTACACTCAGGTTGTTCCTGGCGATCTCGCAATGCGGCGTCTGACTCAGGCACAATTTCGCAACAGCATCACCGATGTGTTTGGTAGTGATGTTGTTGTTCCCAAATTTTCTGAACCCGACACGAACCTTGGTGGCCTCTTAGCCGTCGGTGCGTCCCAAACTGCCTTCAGCGCTCGAGGCGTTGAGTCACTGGAAGATGCAGCCTACGGTTTATCGGAGCAGGCTTTAGACACGGATGTTCTTAAAGCTCGATTGGTCCCGTGTAGCCCAGAAGGTACGGTTGATGAAGCATGTGCCGCTCAGACCTTGGAAGTTTTGGGTCGGTTGCTTTGGCGAAGAACCTTAACCGATGAGGAAGTTGCTGGGCTGACCACACTGGCATCTGATTCGGCAACCGTTTTAGGCGACTTTTATGACGGACTTGAGTTTGGAATTGCGGGCTTATTGCAGTCACCCAATTTCTTGTACCGTATTGAGGCAGGTATCGAGGATGCAGCCAGCTCTACCGGGCGCTCATTTACCGGTACTGATTTGGCTGCGCGGCTAAGTTTCTTTTTGTGGAACACAACGCCTGACCATGAATTGCTAAGTGCAGGTGAGAGCGGTGAGCTGGATACCCGTGAAGGCCTCTTTACTCACGCAAGCCGTTTACTCGAGTCCGACAGAACCCGCGATGGTCTGAGAAATTTCTTTACGGAGTTTCTCCACCTCTACGAACTGGACCACCTGTCGAAAGACCCAACCATCTTTGAACAGTTCAATGAGCAGTTGGGCAAAGATGCCATGGAAGAAACTCTAAGTCTTATCGAGTATCTCGTTTTTGATTTAGAGGCAGACTATCGCGAGCTTATGACCACGCGGGAAACCTTTGTGAATCCACGCTTGGCTGCAATTTACAACATTCCAGCTCCTAGCTCTGAAGGTTTCGCTTATACACAAATTCCCGGAGATACTGCACGCTCTGGTCTTCTTGGTCATGTCTCGTTCTTGGCCGGTCATGCACATCAAGTTTCTTCCTCCGCAACATTGCGGGGTAAAGCCGTGCGAACGATTTTACTATGCCAGAGCATCCCGGCTCCCCCGGTCGATGTAGATACTTCGATTCCAGAGCCATCAGGCAATACTTTAACTTTGCGTGACCGTGTGGCTGAGCACTTGGAAAACCCATCTTGCTCCGCATGTCACTTAATGACCGATCCTATTGGATTGGCCCTCGAAAACTTTGATGGCATCGGACGCTGGAGGGACGAGGATAACGGTAAGCTCATTGATGCTTCTGGTGACCTTGATGGCGCGATGTTCGATGGACCCGTTGGCTTGGGTGAAGCTCTGGGTGAGCATCCTAATTTAACGAAGTGTTTGGTTCAGCGTATGTCGCGTTATGCCATGGGGCGTCTTGAGAATATTGATGAGCGGTCTATTTTGACCAGCTTGGAAGAGCGATTTGAGCTGCATGGGTATCGAGTGAAGCCTCTGATGATGGAAGTCGTTATGAGCCCACTGTTTAGAAATGCCGGCAAACTCATTGAGGCGGAGGCAGCAGAATGAAAACGAAACCACTCAGTAGACGAACGTTTTTAAGAGGAATGCTTGGCGGTGCAGCGGTTGCCGTGGGCTTGCCACCTTTAGAAGCTTTTATGAATGTGAACGGTACGGCCTACGCCGAAAGCTCGTTTCCTATTCGCTATGGCTCTTTCTTTTGGGGTAACGGTGTTCAAAGTCCTTTTTGGGTGCCAACCGAAGAAGGTGAAAACTGGACTCCGACCATGCAGCTTCAGCCCTTGGAAGGGCTCAAGAGTGAAATTACCGTGCTCACGGGCATGGAAGTAAAGCTAAGAAATACCCTCGCTCACGGCAGTGGTGCTGCCGGGATTTTCAGTGGCAGCGAACCCATTGTTCACGACGACGAGAACTGGACATTTTCGAGTGTTAGTATCGATCAGGTACTTGCCCAACGCATTGGAGGTGAGACAAGATTTCGCTCTATCGAATTGGGTGTTGAGCCAGGTGTGAAAGGGCTTTCCTTTAACGGTACCAACTCGCGAAACGCGGCCGAGTATTCACCAGGAGCTTTGTTTGAGCGGCTCTTCGGAGCCGAATTTCGGGCTCCCGGCGATGAGCCCATCATTGATCCTAAATTGAGTTTAAGAAGAAGTGTTCTGGATTCAGTTATGGGTGATGTTGGCCGCCTTAAGCAGAAGTTGGGCAGTGGGGACCAGTGGCGTCTAGACCAACATCTTGAAGCAGTTCGGGATCTAGAATTACGAATTGCTCGAATTGAAGCGGAGCCGCCGAATTTGGCCGCTTGTATGAAGCCAGAAGAGCCTGTGGCAATGCCTGATATTGATGGCCGTCCACAAATGAGTGCTCGATCACGTGCTATGTCTGATCTAGCGACCATGGCTTATGCTTGTGACCTGACCCGAGTGATGAGCTATTGGTACAGTGACCCATTGAGCAATGCTCTTTATCCAAACACTACGGCGGGTCACCATCAACTGACGCATGATGAGCCAGGCGATATGCCACAAGTTCAAGGCATTATTTTGAGCATCATGGATGACTTCCGATATTTCTTGGACAACCTTCGGGCTATCCCTGAAGGAGATGGAAGTCTCTTGGATAATTGTTTGATTTTGGGCTCATCGGATGTGTCCAGTCCACGAACACACCAAATTGACGAATTTCCACTGGTTTTGGCGGGTAAAGCAGGTGGGCAAATCCGCACGGGTTTTCATTATCGTTCACAAACAAAAGAAAATGCGAGTATGATTCCATTTACGGTACTGAACGCTATGGGAGCTCCGGTTTCTGAATTTGGCGTGGGTGACGGTAAAGTTACTCAAGGTTTGGGAGTAATTGAGGCATGAAGAATTTAATCTCAAGATTAGGCTTATGTGTATTGATGGCGTTGCCCGGATGTGGCGACGGGCTCATGGACCTCTTTTTCGAACACGATGGATACGTCTATGAAGACTCCCATGCGAACGTGATCCGTGAATTTGATTTCTTTGGTGAAGTCGAGTTCGGTGTTGCAGAAGGTTTTGACCTTGATGAGAAGGTATCGGACAACCGAGACCAATCTACTTGCTATTCACGGGATTATACAACGCCTGAAGGTCAGACCGGTGTTGATAATCAGCTGGCGAAGATTTGGGCTGACATTGAGCCCATCGTAGGCGAAGCAGTCCGGGGCTTGATTCAGGGTTCCATCAACGAGGGGCGTTTCTTGATGATGGTTGAGCTGACTGGCGTTGATGACTTGGTCAACGATGATGACGTGACGTTGCACCTCTTCCGAGGTCAGCTTAACCCGCTTATTGGAACTCTGGGGTTGATCTCACCAAATCAGACTTATGACTTCGATAGTAATTTTGCCTCTTCGGTGGTTGAGAACGTTCAAATTATCGATGGCGTTGTCGAAGCAGGGCCTGTTGAGTTTCAGGTGCCCGTCGATATCTTGGAAGTTCAATTTCCATTGCATGTTTCTCAGGGAAAGATTCGATTTGAGATTAAGGAAGACGGTACCTTTGAGGGAATGGTCGGTGGGTTCATGGATGTTGATTATGTGATGGATATCCTAGTGAACAGTGATGCTCGTCAAGAGGCCGAACTTGTTCGACCGCTTTTTGAAGATAATGCGGATA
>CAZZDT010000464.1:0-4142 GCA_964652435.1 uncultured Bdellovibrionales bacterium | reverse complement strand
TGCCATCTCAACACCACATTGATTCTCGTCCACACCATTGCGGGCAGCTTTACGGTTGGCAAAGCCAGGAAACATCATCGAGCCATTGGCGAATTCATGATTGCAGCAAAGCAATGCGTGCTTTCCACCTTCTGGACCATCCGCCAGCGGAATATAGGCAATGAAATCGGAACATGTACCAAATTGTCCGAGCTGGTCCTCCACCAATTGGTTGCCCGGACTAAAGGGAGCAGTTCCCGCCACGATAGGATCGCCCCAAGCCAAGAGTACCTGAGCATCGTAACCGTCGGGAACCGAGAATTGGTCGGTGATTGCGTGCGAAACAGGCCCCGGTGAGATCGAATCTGGGCTAAGTTTCACTGATTCTCCGTGGGAACTCGACTGCACGAGGCTGCAGCCCAAGGGTCCTACCAAGGGAATGGCGCCGGCAACAAAAGCCGTTTTCTTCAGGAAATCCCGGTGTGACCAACGCTTTTCGATGAGTTGGCTTAGATCTTCACGGCGACCTTTGCGATGCTGCATACAAACCCCTTTATGAGCTAGCACCTAGACATAGCATAAGCTCGCGGCAATACCTCACCGCCTGGGGAAAAGATTCGTGACAAATTCGAGCCTCAAACAACGATCCTCCGCCAAGATCAAAAGCCCTAAATCAACCTAAGACGGGGTTAAGAGGGCCTATTCTAGGCCCCTATCTCGTCACCCCTCTGTGATAGCTGGTTGGGATAAGGAGAAATTCTTGGCTGTAACGGGATTCTTAAATACCACCAATCCAGTGGCTGAACTGGTGGCTGAACTCAACCCTGGCTTCGAGCAACGTCATAAGCTCGACCGCCGCAATGTTGGTGTTCTTTTGGGAGATTTAACGGAAGTCTATGATTCCATGCGCCTTTCCACGGCTCTGGAAGACCTCCACAAGCTTCCAACTGGAGAATTTGAACCCACTGCCGCAGCAGATCTCAAAGAACTTTTCCTCAATGGACGGCGCTCTATTTCTCGTCACCTTTCTCAATGTGCCCGTCCGCCAACCCGTCGTAAGCGTCTTCCGGCACCACTGCCTAAACCAGAGAGATACGCCCACTATCTCTTTGAAAACGGGCTCATGGTCGAGCAATTCTCAGATGCCAAACGTGCGCGTATTGCCTTCGAACCTTGGGGACGTTTCTATCAAACGCGAAATCAAGAAATGAAAGAGAAGGTTGATATTCTCCGTAACGATTTCTCAACGCAGCTGCGGCGCCTGGGGCCACGGGGCACTCAACTTGATTACCTAGACCAAACTTTGCACGGTTGTATTGAAACCCGCAGTGAATCTTATCTTGCTCGTCTTTCGCCTCACCTCGAAGCTGAATTCAAACAAGTCTTTCTCGACGCTCGTGAACAATTACCACCGGACCCCGCAGTCTCAGATGTAGAAGGTTGGTTCGTGCCCGGTGGTTGGCCAGAAGGCTTTGTTGAATCCATCATGCGCTACCTGCGCACCATCTTACACTTTAGACTGCAGCCTCTGCAGGCGCTCGTAGAAGCAGCCTGTAACCTGCCAGAAAATCGACCCTAAACGAGAGCACCACTTGCCTCGGGACCATGGAAGGCCTGAACAATAATGTTTCAAACACGTCTTATTCTTACCGCGCTTATCGGTGCCAGCATCATTGGTCGCATGGCCTATCTCTACGCCGGAAACGACACGGTTGCTTTAGGAGTTACGCTTCTTATTGGCCTTGGTTTTGGACTGGGCCTTCTCGAAATCCGCCGGTTCATGACCCAGCTTGGAAGCTGGCGGGGCACCTGCCAAACCCTGGAGCAAAGCGATGAGGATGCTCAAGCGACTCTAGATAAAGCGCCAGCATCTGTGGGTCATTACTTGAAGGTTCGACTCAACGGGCAATACGCTACTTTGCCTAACCTAACCCTCACCCCCTTTCTGGTGGGCTTGATGGTTATGTTGGGACTTTTGGGAACGTTTCTTGGCTTGGTTGAGACCTTGCAAGGAGCCAGGGATGCACTCACAGGTAGCACCGAACTCGAAACCGTTCGCATGGGATTGGCTGCCCCTATTCAAGGGTTGAGCCGCGCATTTGGTACATCCGTAGCGGGTGTTGCCGCCTCAGCGCTCTTAGGCTTTTTACTGGTATCGGTTCGCCGGGAAACCAGCTCGCTCCAACAAGATCTTGACCATCTCTTGGCCGGGCCTTTGACATCTCTTAGCTTGGTTGGCCGTCAAACACTTGCTTTGAACCTCTTAACCCAACATGTGGAAAACCTGCCCACCACGACCCAAGCTTTGGGCGAAGTTGGCGCAAACTTAAACGCCATGGGAACCACACTGCAGAACATGCAAGCACAAAGTGCTGCGGAAACAGCAAGTCTTCTCAAGCAAACTGCCCAAGATGTTAAAGAAGCCATGACACAAGGAGTTGGCCAGGCCATCACGGAAGCTGCGCAAACTCTCGAACCTGTTCTCGGCCAAGCTCTTGAGCACGCTAAAAACCAAGCTCAAGCTCAGTTTGAGCAATGGAATACCATTCTTAAGGAAGACGAGCAGCATCGTTCGGAGGCGCTGGTTAGTCACCTTGATAAGTCCATGCAAACCCAATTGCACGGTTTTAAAGACACCATGCAAGAGATGCTTACGGAAGCACAACAAAGCACTCAAACGGGTACAGAAGCGGTTACCATGCTGCTTGAATCAACACGCTCGACTATGGATAAATTCTCCGCGGAGTCTCGTCACCAATTTGTGATGCTTGAGGAACAACTTGGCAACCTTCGAGCCGCCATCGCGCATGCAGATGTGGAAACAGTGTCTCACCTAGATGACCAAATTGGGAATATCACCGGTGCAATCACCACCGCATTCAACCAGCTTGATGAAGGTCAAAAGGCCAGAACTCAAGAACTCTTTGGCGAACTTGGTCGCCTGGATGCAGTGGTTCAAGAACATCTACAAATTCTTGGTGCGGGCCTCGAAGCACCGCTTACCAAGGTCATTGAAACTGCAGCAGAGGCACCGAAGTCAGTGTCCAATATGCTTGAAACCTTGGACAGTCGCCTCGAGGAGCGCCTCAGTCGAGAAAATCAATTGCTTCAGGACCGACAAGGTCTCATGGATGCTATGCGACTGGCTACAGAAGCAGTCCACGACTCCACCAAGCAACAAGGAACGACTCTCGAGTTGCTCGTTGAAAACTGTGACAATCAAATGAGCGGCATGCGTGACCGGGCCAATGAAGAACTCATGAAGGCACGTGAACAACTGGAACAGTCTGCTTCAATGATTGCCACGGGCGGTGTTGAAATGACGGCGGTTGCGTCCATGTTTACCACCGCGGTGGAAGACTACCGTAAGTCCAATGATACTCTTATGGAAGGCCTCCAAAGTATACAGGAAGCACTGAACCATTCTGGTGAGCGAAGCAACGATCAGCTTTCCATGTATGTGGAGCAAGCCAGAGAAATCATTGACCAATCTATTTTGTCCCAAAAAGAAATGTTCGATGCCCTCCGAGAAATGCGTCCCACCGCGACTAAGGTGGAGCTGCCCTCATGATGCACCCAACCCCACAAGACGATTCACCGCCGGTATGGGCCATCTTTGGTGATTTAATGGCCGGTATGGTTGGTGTATTCGTTATGCTCTTGATTTGGACATTAAGCTTCCAGGTGGACTTAGCTGCCTCACTTCAAACCGAAGTTGAAAAACGTGAGCAAGAGCAAACCCGGCGTGAACAACTTGAGTACGCACTTGCGGCTCCATTAGCTGAAGGTCGAATCACCCTCGTGGATGGACGTATTGGCATCAGTGGCAATATTCTCTTTGCCTTGAACTCCAAGGAACTATCCGAGGAAGGGGCAACTCTTATTGGTGATCTCTCGGCCCCTCTTAAGCGATGGCTTAACGAGCACGATCAACTTCTCATGGTGAGTGGTTTTACCGATGACCTTGCCATTCACGAAGACAACTATCAGTTCGATGATAACTGGGACCTATCAGCCCAGCGAGCGTTGGAAGTTACTCGCACCCTGGTCTCAGGTGGCATTCAAGCCAACCAAGTCTTCGCGGCTGCCTTTGGCGAGCATCACCCCATCGAACCCAACCTCAACCAAACTGCACGCTCGAAGAACCGCCGAGTAGAAATAGC
>CAZZDT010000463.1:0-4143 GCA_964652435.1 uncultured Bdellovibrionales bacterium | reverse complement strand
CTTGGCTGGATTTGAACTCTACAAAGACAAAGATTTGCAGGGTGAGCAATATAAGATCCAGGCACGTTGGGACCGCACCAAGAAGAGTACGCTGGACGGTGGCCTGGATCATGAGCGGGCTCAAGGGGCAAGCATCCGATTGTCTCTCGACTTGAGAATTCAGCATGATGCTGAAGAAGCTCTGGCAAAAATGCTGAATGAGACAAATGCCAAGTCTGCATCTGCGGTTGTCTTGGATGTTGAGACGGCTGAAATTTTGGCCATGGCCACGGTCCCGCATTTCAACCCGAACCAGGTTTCAAAGTCTAATGCAGGGGAAAGGCGAAACCGAGCGGTTGTCGATGTTTTTGAACCAGGCTCGACGATGAAGCCATTTGTTGTAGCAGCAGCCTTGGATGAAGGAGCCTATACTGCTCAAGATGAATTGTTTTGTGAGGATGGGCAGTGGCGTGTTGGGGGACATACAATTCGAGACCATGACCCCTATGGGTGGCTCAGCATGTTGGACATCATCAAGCATTCATCCAATATCTGTTCTGCGAAAATAGGTCAGACCCTGGGAAATGAGAAACTTTATCAAGTATTGACGGATCTTGGCTTTGGTCGTCGAAGCGGAACCGAGTTTCCCGGTGAAGCGAAGGGTTTACTCGCCAAGCCCAATCTTTGGTCTGGCTCTTCGAGTGCCACCATTTCTTTTGGTCATGGTATGGCCGCAAGTCTTGTTCAATTGGCAACCGCTTATCGAGTTCTCGCCAAAGATGGTTTGTACCGGGCTCCCACTCTCATTCACAGTGTAGAAGGGCCAGATGGAATTGAGCCTTCAGACCGTACCCGAGAGGATATACGAGTCTTTGGTGCCGATGCCGTGGCGCATACTGTGCAAATGATGGAAGCGGTTGTGGGAGATGGCGGAACCGGGCGTATGGCTGCGGTTTCTGGCTATCGGGTGGCTGGAAAAACGGGAACCAGTCGTAAAGTCGTCAACGGCGTTTATAGCAACGAGCATTACCGGTCTTCGTTTGTCGGATTTTTACCCGCAGAAGATCCAGCCATTGTAATTGCAGTTGTCGTGGATGAACCAGACAAGGATATCGCTTATTACGGTGGGGCAGTTGCTGGGCCGATTTTTAATCAGATTGCCAGCAATGCAATGGTTCACCTAAAGATTCAGCCAACCGTAGCGGGAGATAGACCCAATCCAACAGTCGCTGCGGCCATTGCTCGGGCGATTCGAACAGGTCGTCCTAGTATTTCTCCTGCCTTATCCGTGGAAGAAGAAAATACGGAGACACCGTCTGGAACGATTCCCTCATTTCTGGGTTTGAGCGCGAGACAATCATGGGAAAAATTTCAAGACCTTGGTCTTAATCGAAATATTGAGTTGATTGGCTCCGGAGCAGTGGTTCGTCAAGAACCGCGAGCGGGTACATCTTTGGCTGAAGTAGATAAAGTTCGACTTATTTTGGGACAGCGGTAATCAAGAGGTGCAAGTGAGTTCTTTGTTCATAGAACAGGATGTCAAGCAATCGGGCCCCGATGTGGAGGTTCAGGGATTGGCTTATGACTCCAGAACTGTGAAACCAGGTTTCCTTTTTGCGGCGCTGAAAGGCTCCCAGGGAGACGGGAAAACTCACATCGATGATGCCCTTGAGCGCGGTGCCGTGGCAGTTTTAAGTGCCGAGCCGATTCAAGAACAAAACATCACCAATGTGGTTGCGAAAGAGCCGCGACTTGCCTTGGCGAAAGCAGCCAGTGTTTTTTACGACCATGCTGATACCAAAATGAAGATGGTCGGAATCACGGGAACCAACGGAAAAACCACTGTTTCGCATTTGGTGGAGGGCATGTTGGCTTTTGCTAACCTTGAGCCTGCAGTGATTGGTACTTTGGGCGCTCGCTATCTGAACAAAACAGTCGAGACGGGTCTAACCACGCCGCAATCGGTTGATCTTGCTCAACTCCTAGAAACGATGCACGCCAGTGGAGTCAAAAGTGTCGTGATGGAAGTGAGTTCCCATGCCTTGGTACAGCATCGAGTCGGTGGTGTGCATTACGACGTGGGTGTCTTCACGAATCTCACCCAAGACCACTTGGATTATCATGGCACCATGGAGGCATACTTTGAAGCCAAGTCGATGCTGATTCAGCAGAGACTGAAAGAGGGTGGCGCAGCCGTCTTAAATCTTGATGACCCAACGATTTCTAAGTTGTTAATGGATGGTGTTTGGGGGTTCAGTGTGAAGGGGCATCCCGCGGCACGTGTTTTTCCTACCGAAGTTCAAATGGGTAGAGAGAGTATCTCCATGACGGTGTCTATTGATGGACACTTGGCCAAGCTGGATAGCTCTTTGGTAGGCGGCTTTAATGTTGAGAATATCTTAGCTGCGTTATCTGTTGGGGCGGCGCTCGGTTTAGAGCCAGAAGTCATTTGCCGTGGCATTGAAAGTGTTGGGGCTGTTCCTGGCCGTTTGGAGCGAGTGAACCAATCTGGGGAACCATTGGTTGTTGTTGATTATGCTCATACGCCGGATGCTTTGGTTAAAGCTCTTCAAGCTGTTCGAGAAATTACCACTGGGAAGGTGATTTGTATCTTTGGTTGCGGTGGGGACCGTGATTCGGAGAAGCGACGACCCATGGGCGAAGCTGTTGCTCAAGGCGCAGATGTTGCCATTGTCACCAATGACAATCCCCGAAGTGAAACTCCTGCGAGTATCGCTGAGATGATTGTCCCGGGCTTAATCGCCCAAGGCATGAAGCAAGGTAGCTTAGAAAATTTAAATGAATTCGAAATAGAATTGGACCGTTCTCTTGCCATTGAAAAGGCCGTGCGCGCGGCTGGACCTAATGATGCGGTACTTATCGCAGGCAAAGGACACGAGGACTATCAAATCATTGGAGATGAGAAACGATATTTTGATGACCGCGAAGAGGCACGTTCGGCTTTGAGCCGGGAATAAAACTTTTCTTTAAGCGGTTAAATAAGGGAGGGGGGCTCCTATTATGACCAAGCGTTGGTACGTGGCGCCGGAGCATTTTCGGCGACAGGCTGGTAGCAAAACGAAACAAGTGAAGTTGAAGATCCGTGGTCTCGTTTCGGCCGACAGTTTACTGGACAAAAAGTACGTCGAAGAGTTGTCAGGCGTAAGTTCTCAAAAAAAGAAGGGCAATGCAGAAAATTAATTCTGTTATTGGATGTTGCGAAACGATACATTAGCTATGCAGGATACAATCGAAACAAATCAATGGCTGCTTGATGAGCTTGCGCGAGCGAGTCAGGCAGAACTTCGTGGAGGGGGGCTCCCAGCCCACATTGAATCGGTAGGGACCGATACCCGGTCCCTACCACCACGAAGCTTGTTTATTGCCTTACGCGGCGAAAATTTCGATGGCCATCATTTTCTTCAACAAGCAATCGATTCCGAATGTCTGGCTTTGATGGTGGACAAAAAGGGCCACGAATCTCTGTCTACGTTGTCAGACCAGTCCATTCCTACATTGGTGGTTGAAGATACTCTCTTTGGTTATGGTGAAGTAGCGGGTTTTCACCGTAGGCAAATGGCCAGGCCTGTGGCGGCTGTGACTGGTTCAAACGGTAAAACCACCACAAAAGAATTGATGGCAGCAGCTTTAGGTTCTCGTGGACCGGTTCATAAGACTGCGGGCAATTTTAATAATCTCATCGGTGTCCCAAAAACTATTCTTGATTGGAAACCCGACGCTTGGGCTGCAGTCGTTGAAATGGGAATGAATGCTCCGGGTGAAATCGAGAGGCTTACCCAAATAGCAGCTCCCGATGTTGGCTTGATCACAAATGTTGCCGGCGCCCACTTGGAGGGCCTGGGAAGTCTCGAAGGGGTTGCAAAAGCGAAGGGTGAACTCTTCGCGACTTTACCACCAAACGCTATTGGAGTGGTGAATTTAGATGACCCAATGATTCGCAGTGTATGTCTCCCGCTTTTGGGAACGCGAACTCGTCTTACTTTTGGGCGTACTCCTGAGGCAGATGTCCGGATTTTGGACTGTGTGAGCACCCGGACGGGAAGCATTGTGAAGCTTAGTATTCAAGGCCATAGCTTTGATTTCCCCGTACCGCTTTTTGGGGTTCATCAGGCATCGAATGTTGCGGCGGCCGTTTGTGTTGCC
>CAZZDT010000462.1:0-4146 GCA_964652435.1 uncultured Bdellovibrionales bacterium | reverse complement strand
ATTGTGGCGACCTATTTCATTCTGCCCAGCGATGCCAACGATGCCATGGTTCTGACGTTTGCGGTCCTCAATACTTGGCTGGCTTGGAAACTGGCGGTTTGGATGGACGAGAACGACCACTACGTGATCATTTAAACCAGCGGCGCCTTACCCTGAGACCTAGCCCATAAATGCCCACCAGAAGCCACGAGAGGCCAATAGATCCGCCCTGTGAGCAAGTGCAACCGCCTTGCTGTCCCACGGGTATCAGCTCAGGGTCGTTGCCTTCGTAATTGTCTGCGGCGTCTGATGGTTGAGAGTCTTCAGTAACTTCTGGCTCTTCGTCTTCGGTTTGCTCTTCAGGTTCCGGTTCTGGTTCCGGCTCGGGCTCACAGTCTTCTTCGAGCCCCGTGGTGCAAGGGTCGCATGCATCACCGATTCCGTCTTCATCGGCATCGGCTTGGTCTGGATTGTGGACTTCAGGGCAGTTGTCTTCTGTATCTAAGAAACCGTCTGCATCATCGTCTTCGTCACATGCATCCCCAATGCCGTCTTCATCCGTATCGATTTGAATGGGATTGCTGACTTCAATGCAGTTGTCGCACACATCACCAATGTCGTCGCCATCCACATCTTCTTGCATGAAGTTGGGCAAAAGAGGGCAGTTATCGCAGAGGTCGCCTCTTAGGTCGTCATCGCCATCTTCTTGTTCTGGATTTGGGTTGTATGGGCAGTTGTCGATGTTGGTGTCGATGCCATCGTCGTCTTCGAGCTTCGCGTCACTAAACGCAATGCTGGTGGTGATAAAGCAATTGCTGCCAGTGGTGTGGCGTTCGGCAAAGAAGAAGTTGAAGTCGTAGAGGCCGTCCACTTCCATGCCCGCAGCTTCGGCAATTTCGTCCAGGCTGACGGATTGTGTTTGAGGTCCGTGAACACCGCCTAAGTCAATGGCGAGATAGCCATTGAGAAAAAGCCACACGTCATCGTCGCCCGTAAAGGTAAAGACCTCGCCGCCGGTATAGGTAAAGCGGGCATGGACCATGAAAGTGAAGTGATAATTGTGGGAGAGGCCTTCGTTGCCGTAGAGCTCGCCATCAATGGGGAAAAATGCATTGCTACCGTAGGTGTATACATTGGGGGATTCAGTGGAGTTGGTCAGTTCCAGAGTGACTTGGGTGGCTTGGTTTGTGCCTTCAATGGACCGATACCACTCGTAGAATGAATCTTGATTGTAAATGGTGGTGCTTCCTGCATCGTTGATCAAAACGGGACGACCTTGATTGTCGAGATAGGTTTGCAGCACACCTGGGTCGGAACCATTCATGCGTTGAAAGTCGATATGCGACTGTTGGAAGTCTCGCACCGTACCGGTGAGGGAGAGTGTCTCGGCTTGGGCGTGGGTTGCCAATAAGCTGATAAAAGCCAGTTGAGTGAGCCATTGTATCGGGCGCATGGGTACTCCAGGTTTGGGCATCGAGATTGGACCCTTACATGTCGCAGGGGAGGGCTTCTTGCAAGAGAGTGGTTCTCAATTTCGCGGTTGCGTGTCTAAGGATAGCAGCTCAGCAGATTTGTCGAGTATTTCTCACGTGTTCAGTGAGCACAGCGGTGCCGAGAGGTGTTCAATCGAAGGATTGAAACCTCTAGGTCTTCACAAAATCTCAATATTTCAATGGACTTAGGACCGCTTATCAATCCGTGAGTCGAATTCTCATTTCTACAGGATAATGGTCACTGATGAGCTTGGCCGCACGCATATCTAAGTCAAATGCCTGATCAAAATAGAACACACTTGCCCCTTCTTGGGTCACCCGGCTGGTCATTGCGGAAGTGGTCACAAATCTATCGTAAGCGCAGACCGTTTTACTGGTGGTGGTGTCGGCCGAATCAAGAATATGCCACGTAAAGCGTGGATCCGTGCGCAAGCTGATATTTTCAAAGTGCGATGCTCGAACGTAATTGCAACTGGCGTTGAAGTCTCCCATGATAATCACGTCTTCATCTCCAAGCCTGACCACTGCATCGTCGTGGACTGCGGTTAATGCATCCAGCTCTTCCACTGCGTGGTCTGGAGCGGTGTGAATGCCCACCACTGAGAAGTCCACATCATGGTTGTTGGCTCGGAAACGGGCCACATAGGGTTCACGTTCAAAAATATCCGAATTGGGTTCCTCACCATCATCGTAGTGGTAGGCATCAAGGACACTAAGCTTGGCGCTCTTATAAATGTAGGCGTATTGCTCTTTGCTGTTGGTTCTTCCCAGTCTGTCCGAAATGGACATGTCGTATTGTCCACCGGTTGCTGCATTGAGCTTTTCCATCAATGCATAAATAGCAGTTTGACTGGAGTCTCGAATCTCTTGAAAGAGAATAAGGTCATAACGCTTAAGAATGGAAACCAGACTGTCGGCAATGCCGCTTTGGTTCATTTTGCTTTGTCCGAAGACTTGAACGTTGAAGGCAGCCATAAAGAGTGAATCTGGGTCATCGTCCACTTCAGCGGTGACGGCAGGAAAGGCTACACCGGCGCGGTAAACATAGAGTCCAGGTTCACTGGCAAGTACACCGCGGTTTTTCTTCAGCAGCAGCCTGACCTTAATAACCTGTCCGGCATAGTCGTAAAGAGGGATGAACCCGTCTTCAATCCCGGTGGCTGAATCCCTTTCCATGATGGTGGTAAAGTCTGAATTGCGCCTAGCATTTTCTGGCCCCACTTGAACTTTGAAGCTGCTGTAGCCATTTGCGGTGAACTCGAACTTAAGGTCCAACTCCGGCTCTTCTGAGTTTGTTAGGTCGTAGGTACGCGTCAGTTTCCAGTAATAAGTATAGACGGTGGGGGAGGCGGAGTTGACCAAAGCGCCTTCGCCATCTCGCTCAACGTTTTGCCAGCCCGGTGTGTTGGTTCGGGTGATTTTCCGCGGAGATATTTTCCATACTCCAGAGCTGCGGTCGAATTCTTCAATGCCGTGCGCCCAGCTGGTTCCAGCGACCATTGCGAAGAGCGAAGTGAAACAAATCGTTTTGAGAATCATGGATGTATTTTTCATAATCATTCTCCTCAATCCGAAATCCGGCCAGAGACCGTTCCTGCAAAAGCCCCAATGCGATACATCCCATCGATCTCAAGCGTCTCGTGATCGATGCTGCCTTCGGCTAAGAGTTCGTCAATGGTTGCGTCACCTTCGAGCATACTCACCACGATGGTTCCATCGCTGGTTACGAAACCGCCCATTTCAAAGGTGGATGATTCAATGGTGGTGATGGAAGTGGTGAATCGCCCATCCTCAATATTGAAAACGGTGTTCGCAACTTCTGCTCCAGAGAATTCCAGAGCCACCTCGTAGGTCCCGTCGAATTCTGTGACGGGGTTAAGGTCGAATGGGGTTGAGCCGAGTGAGCCACAAAAGATGCCACCTCGTTCGCCATCGTTTACCTCGTAGCTTCCGGATACGAGTCCATCTTGAATTTGTCCCTCAGCAACGACCACTGAACCTTGGTTGCCTTCAACGGGCTCGAAGACAAAGTTACCGTCGTTATCCAAGTAGCCCTCAATCCAGAAGACTTCGCTGAAGATACTCACGAGGTCTCCGGAGAATCGGCTGTTTTCCACAACCAGTGTACCCAGAGCAGCTTGAACACCGGCGGTAATGAAGGTCACCGTATAAGTGCCATCAAAAGGGCCCACTGCGGTGGCCGCATTGTCGGGTTGAGTTTCCTCAACGGGGTCGCCGGGCTCCGCTTCAGGAATGGTTTCCCCCGGTGTTTGATTGGTCTCTGGAGTCTGAGATTCCGAGCTTTGGCAGCCCGTTGCGAATAGAGAGCTCCAGGTCAGCGCAGCCATGCACAGCCATGAAATTCGTGTCATGCTATCCCCCTTGTGACACGTGTGTGAACACGATGTTACCTGGAGTCTATCGATAAGGAGCTTCAAGACGCAATTGTGGACAAAACGCCCACAGTTGCACACCCACCCGGAGGATCCGGGCAGTGTGCAAAGTGTATTTTAATGCATTGAGTGGGACTCGAAATCAGCCGAGGTGTTGGGAGTAGATTTCTTCGTTGAAACCTACGAGCACGAGCTTGCCAACCCGAAGAAGCGGCGCTCGCATATTGCCGGTGTTACCCAGCATGGCCGTGACTGCTTCTTCTGTGGTATCGGCGCCCACT
>CAZZDT010000461.1:0-4148 GCA_964652435.1 uncultured Bdellovibrionales bacterium | reverse complement strand
TCGGTATCACAAGAAGCCGATTCGCCGCCGTCATCACAGGTTTCTCCCGCCAAAGTATTGAGTGTTCCGTCACCGCACGTCACGACCGTGCAATCACCATCACAAAAAGCTGTCACACCCCCATCGTCGCAAGCCTCACCGGCCTCCATCACACCATTGCCGCAAGAAGGTACGCAGTCGTTATCAGCATTGGCATCACAACCGGGGGCACAACACCCATCACCAGAAACGCACTCGGCGATATCCTCGAAAACACAGGCCGCATCGCAGGTATCAACACTGCCAACCAGAACATCGCTGGTGCAGACGAAACCATCTGAACATGCCGTCGGACAATCTTCGCCTTCACACGTCTCACCGGGCTCTACCAACCCATTGCCACAAACCGCCGGACAATCGTTGTCTTCTAAAGCATTACAACCATCGACGCAGCAACCATCATCGTGGGTGCACTCCGTAATCTCTTCATAGCTGCAGGCAAAATCACAGGTTTCTGCCCCACCGTCCTGGACATTTACCGTGCATGTATTTTGGTCATCACATAGGTCGGGGCAATCGCCATCGCAGGTTTCGCCATCTTCAACCACGCCATTGCCACAGAAAGGATTGCAGTCGAGGTCATCGTTGGCCGTGCAACCATCGGGACAACACCCTTCAGGGGCACCGCATGCGGTAATCGCTTCGCTGCTACAGGCCGCATCACAGCTTTCGGCTGAACCGGTCAAAACATCCGTGGTGCAAACATTCGAATCGTCGCAAGACTCAGGGCAATCGCCATCACAAATTTCACCGTCTTCAATGACACCGTTGCCACAAATAGCGGAGCAATCGTTGTCATTGTTGGCGTGGCACCCTGGAGCGCAGCAGCCATCGCCATCCTGACAGGCGGTTACGGGCTGATAGGAGCACTGGGCATTACAAGTTTCGCTGTTGCCCGTGAGGACATCGTGGGTACACGCGTTCGAGTCATTACACTGAGTGGGACAGTCGCCATCACAGAGTTCAGGCTCTTCTACCACGCCATTACCGCAGCTAGACGAGCAATCATCGTCATTGGAGGCATCACACCCCGGAGCACAACAACCATCGCCGTGGGTACAGGTGGCGATCTCGGTATAGGAACAAGATGCGCTGCAAGTTAAAGCGCTGCCCACCAGCGCGTCACCGGTACAAGCATTGCCGTCGTTACACACCTCGGGACAATTGCCATCACAGACCTCTCCCAGGTCCACAACACCATCGCCGCAAGTTCCGGAGCAATCGTTGTCTGTCTCCGAGTCACAACCTGCCGGGCAACATCCATCGTCTGATTGGCACGCAACAATTTCAGAATAAGAGCATGCAGAACTGCAACTGAATGGGTTGCCCGATAACACATCGTAAGTACAGCTGTTGAAGTCGTTACAACTGTCTGGGCAATCTCCGTCACAAATTTCACCGGGCTCGACAATATTGTTTCCACATGTGGGAGAACAATCGTTATCATCGGCAAAGCTACAACCTGGTGCGCAACATCCGTCATCATTGATGCAAGAATCAATCGGCTGAAACGAACAAGAAGCGCTGCAGGTTAAAGCACTGCCCACCATGATATCGGTGGTACAAGCCACATTATCATTACAAACGGTTGGGCAATCGCCATCACATACTTCACCGGGATCGATGATTCCATTGCCACAGCTCGATGAGCAATCTGTATCGGTCAAGTCGGTGCATGAGGAAGGGCAACAGCCATCATCATCCACACAGATTTCGATAGCCGTATAGGAGCAAGATGTTCCACAGGCCTCACCCACGGTTAAATCCTGAGTACACGCCAACCCATCGTCACAAGTGGTCGGACAATCTCCATCACAAAGTTCACCGGGCTCAATAACTCCATTGCCACATTCAGCATTGCAATCATTATCCGCGGCAGCATCGCATCCAGCGGCGCAACAACCATCGTCGTGAATGCATTCACTGACTGTCCCGGTCTCCACACACTGAGCTGTACAATCAAAACTATTGCCTTGCAGCTCCACAATCATACAAGCATCGATTGGCGCACAACTGGTGGGACAATTGCCATCGCAAGTTTCCCCTTCATCAATGACACCGTTGCCGCAAAGCGAAGCACAATCAAAATCGCTGTCGGAATCGCACCCAGTCGGACAGCAACTATCACCGCTCAGGCACTCTAGTATGGGGTTGGCCACACATTGAGCATTACAACTGGAAGCACTCCCCTGGAGTGTTTGTGGTACACAAGGGTCGGTGGTTTCACAGCTGGTCGGGCAGTTGCCGTCACACAGCTCACCGGCGTCTACAATGCCATTGCCGCAAAGCGTTCCAATAGGTTCACAGTCGGAGTCCGTCGCGTTTACACAGCCGGAAGGACAACAACCATCACCAGATTCACAGATAGAAATATCAACATAGCTACAAGCAGCAGTGCAGTTATCAACACTTCCTGAAAAGACATCAATGGTACATGCAATGTTGTCATCGCAAGAAAGAGGACAATTGCCGTCGCAGGTTTCAGCCGGTGCATCCACGACACCATCACCGCATGTGCTGGAACAATCTAAATCAGAGCTTCCATCGCATCCGGCCGCGCAACAACCGTCACCTTCAATGCATTCGGTTATAACTGAAAGTACACACTGGGCGGTGCAATTGTCAGCCGACCCAACCAACGTATCGGTAGTGCAAGCAACGCCATCGTCGCAAGTGGTTGGGCAATCGCCATCACAGAGTTCACCAGGATCCACAACACCGTTGCCACAGGTAGCAGAGCAATCGTTATCGGTTTCGTAAGTACAACCAGCAGGACAACAACCGTCATCACTCACGCAAGCGCTAACCTCGGTATGAGTGCACTGAAAATCACACGTGGAGGCGTCCCCCGTAGAGGAGTCCGTGGTACATGCAATGGCGTCACTGCATGTGTCCGGACAATTTCCATCACAAATTTCACCATCTTCGACGATACCATTGCCGCATTCACCGGGCGGAAAAATACACTCACCCTCCACACAGATCTTACCGGCATCGCACTGTTCTGCAGCATTGGCCACATCACAAGCCAATCCGCGGTCACCCAGATCTAAGGAGCCTGTACAACCTACAGCCGCTACAAGAAGACCGAAACTTATGACAATGCGAATACTGTGCAAAACTTACTCACCGCCTAGAGGTACATTGAGCTGAATCATGGCACCGCCAGCAGTTGGTACAACTCCAACGGATGTTTCAGCCTCGGGAGCCGCATCCCCGTAGTACAAGTCATAAAAGAGCCAGGCTGTACCGGCTGCGCCCAAAGCACTGATGGTGTAAAAAACGTCCGCTGCCACCCCAAGACGCCGAGCAGAAGACTGAGTTCCTGTATGGTCATCGTTGCCCACGTAAAGGTCATCAAGAGCTGCCGCCTCAGAAGAGGCACTGGCCCCCAAGATGATGGCTACGGTCGTGGTCAATCCAGTCGCACCGGCTGCAATCCAATGCTTGTATTCGTTAAATGTATTCCAGCTCCACAAATCGAAAGCTGGCGGCGGCAGTGGCTCTTCTTCTACTGCCACCGGTTCTGGAACGGGTTCTTCGGCGGGCGTTTCCTCTGCTTCACCCTCTTCTTCTTCGGCCACTGCTTCTTCCGCAACCTCTTCTTCGGCTGGGGCTTCCTCTTCAGCCGCAGCGACTTCCTCCTCAGCGGGAGCCTCTTCCTCTGCTGCTTCGCCCTCTTCGGCTTCTTCTTCTGCAACGGCAGCAACCTCTTCTTCAGCTTCCTCTGCTTCGGCCTCTTCCACAACCTCAGGCTCTGGCGGTGAACTCACATCTCCCACCACGAATTCAACGCGCCGGTTCTTACCACGGCCCAGTTTGGATTTATTGGATGCTTTCGGTGAACCAGCACCTTTCATATCAATCACCAGCCGTGATGGCTCGATTCCCAACTTAACCAAAGACTGCTTTACAAACCGAGCCCGAGCTCCGGACAATTTCTCATTCACTTCCGGCGTACCCCGGCTATCGGTGTGACCAATGATGGTAATGGTTTGAATTTCAGGATGCTTTTTGAGGAATTTAGCAATTTGGCGCATACGCTTTTTGTGCGCCTGCCAAAATCTTTTCGCACCGGTTGGAAAGTGAACCGTCGTGTCAATTTGGTA
>CAZZDT010000460.1:0-4150 GCA_964652435.1 uncultured Bdellovibrionales bacterium | reverse complement strand
CGCAGCAAAAGTCACGCTGATATCGTTTGCCGTTACACCATCGGTGTTTGCCAAACTTACAGAATATGTGGTTGTGCTTGCCGAAAATGTATTTCCGCCTGCTTCTTCAATGGTAAACGTACCAGCTGCAACACCGCCTACAGTAACTGTTCCAACAGAACCCGTTGGCACATTCAAAGCACCCACGAGCACATCAACGTCAAAGCCGGTATCACCAGAGCGGTCGCCAAGATTTAAAATAACGTCTCCAGTGGCAACGCTGCTGAAACTCTTAGAACCATCGTCTGCCGTGACAATTTCGTTAAGGATCTGCGTTCCAACCTGCAACACCGCCGCTGCGGGTGCATCCGGTCCAGCATCAACCGCAACAACATCTCGGTTAACGGTATGGGCCGCTCCGATGTTGCCGATTGCGTCCACGGGTACGTATTCAACCGCAACCGCGCCCGCCGGCACCCCAAAACCTGCCGCCGAGAAATTTCCTTGAGCATCAATGGATGCCGCCACTCGGCAGAATGATTCACCGTTCGCCGTCACACACGAGTCGCCAGCCGTTGCGTTCGAATCACAAGAAGTTGCTTGTTCAGGGTCACAAGCAGTGTCGCCTGCTTCACGGTCGTAAACTCGGATCCACAATGCGCCACCCGGCTCATCGCTCACCACACCAGAGAGCGTATTGGAACCTGCTTGAAAACACTCGGTGATACCGAGGTCATTATCAGACAAAGCAGAAACATCTGGAGCAGATGAGTCGAACCAAAACGCAGAAGCGGGTGACCAACCAGACCGTGCACCATCTTGTGAAGTGACCTTCACAACCACATTGATATCATTCGGTGACAAACTTTCCGGCAAGATAATGCTATTGCCAGAGATGGTGTAACTTCCATCGGTACCACTGCTGCCAAGAGTTCCCGCAGCACCGCTTCCCGTCACATTGGTGTATTCGGTTCCACCCACGCGGGCCCACTGAAGTCGATAATTTGAGTCGGCACCACAATCTGTTGCCACACTGAAGCCATACTGCAGACCCGAGTCACTGGAAAGGTCATCGGCGATTCCAACTTGATTGCCTGCTTCTGGCTGCGGATTGAGGCCAAGAGTGGCGGTGCATGCGCCAGTATTGACCGTAAAAGTTGTCGTAAAAGAATCGCTACCGGTCGTAATCGTGGCTGTGTTTTCGCCTTCTTGAACGGCAACTTGGAAAAAGCTTGCAATGTTTGAGCTCACCGTGCTGCTAACCGCGGCTCCACCATTTACACTCAGCGTAACAGCCGTATCGTCGGCTACGCTTACACAAGTCGCATTGAAATCGATTTCAACGGGGTCATAATCAGTGCTTCCGTCTGCATTCGGGTAACTATCAGCCGTCACTTCAAAGCCGTTGCTTGGACTCACAACAACACAGCCACTGCCCAGCACTGTTACCGTCACCTCTTTGCAAAGTGCGCCGGTACAAGCACTGCTGGCATCCTCAGATTCAGCCCGCGCTCGCAGCGTATGCTGCCCGCTGACCAAAGCGTAGTCGGCAAATGTCACAAGTCCACCCGATGCAGCCGCAACTACCTCGGAGCCATCGACACCTACCGTTGACAGTACAACATTTCCAACATCGCCAACCACGGACACCTGCACCGTTAAACTGGCGTTGCCTTCAGCATCAACGTCAGAAATGACGTCACCGTCTCCCGGTGATACGAAAGCAATTGCTGGGTCGCCCTGCACTTCAATATCACCAGAGCACGTACAGCCACTGGCAAAAGCGAAGGCTGTGAGAACAGCACCAATAAGAAATTGTGAGATTTGTGGATGTCTTTTCACGAAACGCCCCCTTGGGACCTGGAATCATCGATTACCAGTAGATTTTTATTCAGCAGCGAAGTAACGAACTCAACGATATCGGCATGAGCCACATCCGAAGTTGTTTCAAATTCAGAAACAACCGCAGCGACAGCTTCTTCCACCGTGGAGCCTTTCTTGAAGTGTTCCCAGAGATAGGTTCCCACATCGTTCAAGCTCACCATGGAGCTTTGCAACAATACGAAAGCCGTATCATCTAGGGTTCGAGAGGCAACTTTAGGATTCCATGCATAGCATGCCTCCAAATTGAAGTTGCCCTTGGCCTCTTGTGCCATCATTAAGATTCCCGATCTATAGAATCATGCCGCCTAAGATTTGGTCCTGTACCCAATCTCAAGCAGCATCCTTTATTTTCGTTTCTTGGAAGTCTTGGCCATCAAAACGCACCAACACCGCTCGATCATCAACCATTGTTGATAACACCACGGGGCGGCTCCAAATTGCGTACAGATTAACCAATGTATCCCTCATATAATCCTGACGTAAATCGACGGTATCATACTCATGCTTAAGCAATAACTCGCCACGATTCTCAAAATTACCGTCAACAACGCAGATGTTCGGCTGCCCAAAGTTGGTTAGTTGATTCAACAGTTTTTCTTTAATCGCTTTGTACTCACGCTCCAAGATTTCCCAGTTGCCCGATTTTTTGTTGAAGCCGTAATTAAACATCTTTTGTTCAAACACAAACTCTGGCGTCAAAAACTCATCGATAAAAGTAACATCGTTATAATGCCGCCGCACTTCAAAGATCTTCTCGCGACCCTTCTCAGCGCCTGTATTCCATTGCTGCTTCAGTCGCAAATCGTCGCAATCGTTCCACTCTTTACCGAATCGACCTTTGTTCCAGCGGTCTTCGATATCTCTGAAAAGCTCAAGCCCCAACTTATAAGGGTTAATTGAACCCGGCTGCACACCCATGGTGCAGGAATGGGTCTCTGCGTAATCGATCACTTCCGACGGCTCTAGAGCTTTTTGAGTCATGATGGTTGTGTGCCAGTAGCTGGCCCAACCTTCGTTCATAATCTTGGTCTGCCCCTGAGGTAAAAAGTAGTAGGCCTCTTGGCGCAGCATTGCGAGAATATCTCTTTCCCAATTTTCCAATGGTGCATGCTCAAGCATAAAGAGCATCACATCGCGCTCGGGATGTTCAGGAAAATGACGCTCACGCTCACGCTCTTCTTCCATCTTTTGGCGCTGCTCTTCGATATAATCGTCGGGATTAATATAGCCACGCATATACTCTCGGTCTGTTTCTAACCGAGGTACCTCTGGGGTCATAGCATCGCGCTCAAGCTTTTCGTGATTGTCGTTTCGCCGCTTTATATAGGGCGCATGCCGGTCAATAAGGTTATCGATGCTAAGAACTTTGTCGATGAATCCTTCGACCTTCTCAATGCCATAGCGGTCAATGTAACGACGCACACGGGTTCCATGGTTGGCCATGGTGTCCATCATTTTTCGGTCGGTGTGCGCAAATGCAAAGTTGTTTTTAAAGAAGTCCACGTGCCCATAAACGTGAGCCATCACGAGCTTCTGATCGACCACTGCATTGGAACTCATCAGGTAGGCGTACGAGGGATCGTTGTTGATCACCAATTCATAAATCTTGGACAATCCGTACTGATAACTTTTCGCAAGTTGCTCATAATCCATCCCGAATTTCCAATGCGGATAGCGCGTGGGAAATCCTCCGTAAGCCGCAATCATATTCATCTGATCGAAGGTTACGTATTCAAAAATGGTGTCAAAATAGTCCAAGCCAAATGCTCTCGCGTGACCTTCTATTTCCACCCTTAATTTTTCGAGATGTGCCGGAAGTGCCATCTTGTGTTGCCCTGCTCCTATTTGATGCCCTTATGCTACTCTGAGCTGCCCCGCAGTTCAAACGCAGTTCGCACGAAATTGACCGAGAAACAAGTGGAGGCTCATCTTCTCAAGCAACTGTTATCAAATGAAATTTCTGCCATAGAGCCAAAGAGTCTACCGGAATGTCGAAATGGCTCAGAACAACTGTGGCAATTTGCGATCAGGTATGCATTAAACCCACATAAGATATAGTAAAATGCTGTGAAAACGCGCCAAGATCAACCGAACGGATAGCCTCTTCGGTTTAACCAAAAAGTTAAAAGAAATTTCTTATGACCAACGACCAGATGATTGAGATTGCCCAAAGTCGTGCCCAGATCATAGGCACCATACGAGCGCACTTTTCAGCGCAAGGCTTCATCGAAGTCGATACGCCCGTACTTTTAAGCGGCCCAGCGCCCGAACCACATATCGAAGCTCC
>CAZZDT010000459.1:0-4163 GCA_964652435.1 uncultured Bdellovibrionales bacterium | reverse complement strand
ATGAGGATCCGCAGCCCGTTACCGACCCCGCCGAGCCGTCTGATGCGTCCACTGCCGATGACCCTGCGGAGCCATCCGAACCGTCGACACCAAGTGAGACGGCCTGTACGGGTGTGCCCGGGATCGATTTACAGTCCGGACACGTTTGGGTTTGTGTCACTCTTGATGACGAAGCAGCGCCGGACGTCCGCGTCATGCAGGGCGGAGACCGAAAAACCTCGGTAACCGATGAGAACGGGTATGCCGCGGTTCCCGTAAAGGGTTTGGGCGAGAGAGTTGTTACGGTGGTTGCGTCCCATCCCGAAGCACGGATTAAGTCGGTCAATGTCTCTGAGTCCTACGATGGAGAGGTTCTGCAAATTGTGTTGAAGCGGTTTTCACCGATCGACAACGGCCGCTATACATTTCAAGACCCAGGAGCGCCGGGCGATAGTCCAACCACCGCTCAGTGCGGCCATTGTCATATTTCTCAAAATGAGGACTGGTACGCGTCTGCTCACCGTTCTTCTGTGTCGAGTCCTTGGGTGCAGCAGCTTTATGCCGGTACCAGTTTCGCTTTGGATACAGAGGAGGCATGCGTGGAGGCGGGAGGACGATGGCTGGACGGTTTGGTTCCAGGAACCAATACGACTGCGCCGCGATGCTATCTGGGACATGGAGCCTTGCCTGCGTTGAATACCAACTGCGGGCTCACCAACAGCTGTGACACAGAGGCAATCGTGTTTGGTGGTTGTGCCGACTGCCATGCGCCGGGAATCAATGGCGATATCGGTGGCCGTAATCTTCTTGATGCAACAGGCATCGCATACGAGGATGGCGTGCATTGCGATACCTGTCACCGGGTAGAATCGGTGAACCTAGACGCTCAAGAACCAGGTGTGGCTGGAAAGCTCAAACTGCATCGCCCATCAGAAGTGCCGCCATCCATCGGTTTAGGTGAATACTTGCCGCTTACGTTTGGTCCCCGGCATGATGTGCCGAATCCGAGAATGGGATCGGTTCAGCGTGACCATTATAGCAATGGGCAAATTTGCAGCGGTTGCCATGAGCATGAGCAAGCTCCCTTATTGCCCGGTGCGGTGACGGATATGAACCGCTGGCCCAGTGGGCGAATGCCCGTACAGTCTACCTGGTCAGAGTGGATTCAAGGTCCATTGGGGCCTGAAGTCACGTGCCTGCAATGCCATATGCCTCCAGATCCAAAAGAGGCCAATTCCGCGGGTTATCAGTCACTGCCCAACGCCATGGAGGGCGTGACCTATGGGTTCATTCGCACGCCGGGCTCAGTTCGAAAACACAGCTGGATTGGGCCACGAACCCCAGGCTCTCGGATGTTGGAGCTGGCGGCCGCGGTTTCTATTGAGAAACAAATAGAGAACGGAGTTCTAGAGGCGCAGGTAACCGTTAAACATGTGGGGCCGGGCCATGCATTGCCAACGGGTGAACCCATGCGAAGCATGGTGTTAACTGTAGAGGCGCGCTGCGGTGAGGAAGGCCTTACCCCAGTGGGTGGGCACGTGGTGCCGGACTTTGGCGGTTACGAGGATACGCGGCTATTTGAACTCGCCAACGAGCCTTGGCCGGGTGCACAAGCGGGTGACGTTCTTCGGGTGGTTCGTCGAACCGGGGCTTACCATGATTATCGAGGGTTTGGTCCGTTTGGGGACGGTCGCTTCGATGCTGTGGAGAAGGGCATGCCCGTTGAAGAATGGGTGGGCGAAGTTTCGGTTCTATCTGTATCGGAGGCAGGCGCGTTGACGCTTTCGCAGCCCTTGCCGGCGGGAGATGTTGTCTACCGAATCAGAGACCATGCCACCAACAGTGCTGCGCAGGTTGCGGGGCTGCCGGGTTTTGGTTTTGCTCGGGTGATGGTTGGCCAAGACGGTGAGAGAATGACGCCTCACTTTATGGCCGTGGACATTGCCAGTGACAACCGGCTCTTACCCTTTGATAAATGGACTTCGACGCACCGCTTTTCTCTTGGATGTGATGCACCCGTTGTGCAAGCTGTTTTGCGTTATCGTCCTATTGCCTTCAATGTGGCCCGCGCCAAACATGCGGCTTGGAACGAATCCATCATGCAGGAGGTGCAGCGATGAAGTGGCTTTCTATTGGCTGGCTTCTTTTCTGTGTGGCCTGCGTCAAACCAGATAGTTCTGTGAACAATCGAAAACCCATTCAAAGTGAATTGCCTGGCATCAATGCGCAAACCCTCAATGCTCAAAACTGGGGGCAGCCTGCTTTGGCCGTAGACCTAGACCCTGACCCCAATGTGGTTCGGGTTTCTCTGGTGGCGGAGCCTTTGATCTATACGGTGGGTGATCAGACCATTGAAGGTTATGGCTACAACGGACAAGTGCCGGGGCCAACCATTATGGCCAAAGAAGGCGACCGCGTGATTGTGGATTTTGT
Source organism: uncultured Bdellovibrionales bacterium (assembly GCA_964652435.1). GTDB lineage: Bacteria > Myxococcota > XYA12-FULL-58-9 > XYA12-FULL-58-9 > JABJBS01 > JABJBS01. The sequence goes on along the minus strand of CAZZDT010000459.1, from coordinate 1,751 downwards.
GAATGGTTTGGATACGGGCACCACAGTTCATTGGCATGGACTCCATGTTCCCTTCGAGATGGATGGTGTGGTGTGGCAAGGCGCGCCAGTGGCGCCAGGGCAATCTTACCGTTACGAGTTTGTGGTGAATCAGAACGGAACCTATTGGTACCATCCTCATTTTGATACCGAGCGAACTTTAGACCTTGGTCTTTACGGAGCGCTTTTGGTGGAAGAGGCTGACGCGCCCAGTGTCACCCAAGATGTGGTTCTGGTGTTTGACCAGTGGTCTGAGAATGAATCCAAAGAGATGGTGATGGACCACCGTGATGTGGACGGCGCGGTGCGAACCTGGACGGTGAACGGCCTTGTAGAACCTACCTTCACCGTGGATGCCGGTTCGGTGGTAAGAGCGCGCTTTATCAATGCAGCAAACAGTGGTTATCTGCTTTTGCGCTGGCCCGAGATGGTATTGATTGGTGGGGATCAGGGACGCTTGGAAGCACCGGCGGAGGTGACTGAGGTTTTGCTTGCGCCAGGAGATAGAGTTGAGACCGTTTGGAGAGTGGGGGCCGAGGGTTTTGCCTTGGAGTCTTTGCCCTACACCATGCTGGGGGGCGCCGCTTACGGAGATTCCAAGACATTGGCAACTTTAGAAGTTAACGGAAACGCGGCCAAGCCACCTATGCCCGCCATTGCATTTGGACAAACCCCGCCATCCGCGCGGCCTACTTACGCCGATATCGTATACGTGCTCCAGGGCAATTCGAGCACGGGCTATTGGCTGATGAATGGTGAGGTCTTTCCCAACATCACCATCGAGGAGCTTCCTCTCGGAGCAGATACCATCATCGAGGTGCGCAATGTTTCCTCGTCTGAGCATCCCTTTCATCTGCACGGGCATGAATTTGAGGTTGTCTCTAGAAATGGAGTCTCTCCGGCTTTTCGCCAAATGGAAGATACCATCAATGTGTCGCTTTATGAGACGGTGGTTCTGCGGTTGAACGCAAACAATCCCGGGGATTGGATGGCCCATTGTCATATCCAGGCGCATCAGTATGGTGGCATGATGACGGTCTTGCGTGTGCTGGATGAGTAGGAACCTCTGAGGCTGTTTGGTACTTGTTGGCAATTCTTCAACTTTTTTCGATGCATCAAGCAGTACTTGGCAAAGAGCCGTTTTGGAGTTAGGTGTGTCCCAAAGTGTGCGCCAAGGCACCACGGAATAATGTCCAGGATAATGGAGTGGTCATGAGTATGCAGGAAGTGATTGAGAGTAAGCTGCTTGAGGAATTCTCACCGGAGCGGCTGCGCTTAGACAACGACTCCAAGCGCCACGCAGGCCCTGCTACCGAAAGCCACTTTCGTTTGGTCTTGGTATCCGCTGCCTTTGAAGGTGTGAGTGCCGTTCAGCGCCAGCGCCTTGTGTTTGCTTGCTTGTCTGAAGAGTTGGCCGGTCCAGTACACGCGCTGCAAATGAAGTGCATGACGCCAGCTGAGTATGAAGCGGCTGAGGGTGAAGTCACCTTGAAAGCACCACCTTGTGGTGGTGGGCATAAGTAGTCGTTAGAGTATTGGCGTCTATAGAAAGCAGTGGCGCTAAGCAGGGATTGAACTACTTCTTTGTTGGCATGTCCCCACGAAAATCAATCACCCGCATTCGCAGTGCTTGTTCCAGCTTGTTCACTTCAGGGAAGTCATCGCCATCGAAAATGATTTCCAATCTGGAATCTCTTCGGTGGCCGCTGTGTTTCACCATTTGAATACCGTCA
>CAZZDT010000458.1:0-4164 GCA_964652435.1 uncultured Bdellovibrionales bacterium | reverse complement strand
CACTGACAGTTGTAACGAGGCCTTTCAGGGGTGGCCCCAAACCCCAACATCGATTTTCTTACGCAGTGAGTCGAGAGGGTTTCACCGCAGCCGTAAAAGCACGCACAAGCGCTGTCACAGATACTCTTGGTGAATGTATATGTTGCGTATTTAACACTGAAAAATGAACATTTTCAGCTGCTTACATCCTTACGGACGCCCTGCGCAACGCTATCTTCAACCACGCCTCTATCACCACACACACCCTCTAGAAGAAGCTACGCTTCCTTGGGTCACAAAGCATACATCGACCGACCTCTTCTTTTCTTGAGCAATTAAATTGGAAAGTTTTCTCAAAACGTACATTGGTCGCTGGAAAGATTGCGCCCACCATGCCATTGACCCAAAGAGTTGGCTGGAATCAGCCCAGAACCAATAGGAAGATTTATGAAAATTGGCTTGTTGCAGCTCAACTACACCGTTGGGGATTTTCAATACAATATTCAACACATCCGCTCAGCTGTTGAGAAAGCGGCCCAGGCAGGGGCAGATATTTGTGTGGGTTCAGAATTAGCGATTTGGGGATATCCTGCGCGCGATCTTCTTCTGAACCCTGGCCTGGTGGATGCAGCTTGGAAACTCACCGAGGATCTTGCCATCAGCCTGAAAGACCTGCCGCCGACAATTCTGGGTATCGCCGAACCCAACCCCGGCCCTGAAGGCAAATCACTCTTTAATTCCGCAGTGCTCCTTGAAGGCGGTGCCATCAAGCAGACCTGGCGTAAATCGCTCTTGCCCACTTACGACGTTTTCGATGAAGCCCGTTACTTTGAACCCGGAACCAACAACCAGATTTGGGAGTTTAAAGGCAAGCGCATTGGAATCACGATTTGCGAAGATGCCTGGAACGACCAAGACTTCGAACACACGCAGCGTTATGCAGCTGACCCCATTGCAAAACTCGCAGAGGAAAGTCCAGATATCATTATCAACCTTTCGGGGTCCCCGTTTGTTTTGGGCAAACACGTTAAGCGCACTGAAATATTCCAAGGCATTGCGCGCAAATATAAAGTTCCGTTCGTGTTTGTGAATCAAGTGGGTGGCCACGATGACCTCATCTTTGATGGACGCAGCATGGTCATTGGAAGCGATGCAACCGTCATCGCCCAAGCTGCCGCCTTCGAAGAGGAAACCATGGTCACAGACCTCGAACAAAACCATTCGACCATTGCAGATATCAGTGAGGAAGAAGAAGCATGGCACGCAATGGTGATGGGTGTACGAGACTACGCTCGCAAAACAGGCTTCAAAAAAGCACTGCTTGGACTCTCAGGCGGCATCGACTCTGCTTTGACTGCCGCTATTGCAGTTGATGCACTCGGTGCAGAAAACGTAACCGGTGTCTTGATGCCTTCTCCATACTCGAGTCAGCACAGCCTAGATGATGCCTATGAACTCGCCAAGCTCTTGGGAATGCCTACCAAAACCATTCCCATAGCCGGACTGATGGACGCTTTTGACGCTGCACTGCATGACCACTTTGATGGAATGGAAGCGGATACAACGGAAGAAAACATACAGTCGAGAATTCGTGGAAATCTCTTAATGGCTATGTCCAATAAGTATCGCTCTTTGCTGCTTACCACCGGAAACAAAAGTGAACTCTCGGTTGGCTATTGCACCATCTATGGCGACATGTCTGGTGGCTTAGCCGTCATATCGGATCTCCCCAAAACATTGGTCTTTCGAATCTGTCGCTGGGTCAATGAAGCCCGCGGACCTACCATCCCTCAAAATACCATCGATAAACCACCGTCGGCGGAATTACGGCCAGACCAAAAAGACACCGACAGTCTTCCCGATTACGATGTCTTGGATGACATGCTTGAACGCTACGTTGAGAAACATCAAACCAAGCAGGAGCTCATCGAAGCGGGCTTTCAAATTGACGAAGTTGAAAAAGTGACTCGACTTTTGAAGATAGCCGAATTCAAAAGGCGCCAAGCAGCTCCCGGACTCAAGATTACCGACCGAGCATTTGGCACAGGCTGGCGTATGCCCATCGCATCAAAAATTTTCGCGGGTACCCCAAAGAAAGACTAATGACCAACCTTTGGAACCGTGAACCTCACACAAGTGCCCGTGTCATGTTCTCGGTCCATCCAGATTTGTCCCCCGTGATGCTCTATCACTTGCTTGCAAAATGCTAAGCCCAAGCCCGTGCCTTCGTAAGCATTGTTTGAATGCAATCGGTTAAAGGGTAAGAACACCCGCTCGCGCTCGTCTTTCGGAACACCAATACCGTTATCCACCACCGCGATTTCCCAATGGGCGTCACAATCTTTCATGGAAACTTCTACTTTAGGCACGTCTGACTCGTTGTACTTGATGCCGTTTGACACAAGATTTTGGAAAATCTCGGTCCACAAAGTCCACGTGCCCTGAATTTCGGGCAGCTCTACAACTTCAACTGTCGCTCCCGACTCCTTAATTTGACCATCAATCTGTTCCAACGCTTCTTTTAAGCAATCTCGTAATGAGACATTTTCAAAGACCGGCGGTTTATGCCTGGCTCTCGAGTACTGCAAGAGATCACCAATCATACGAATCATACGACCCGACAATTTTTGAATGTGACCGATGGCTGTGTTCACGTTCTGGGGCCGTTCATCACCAAGCCCGTCATCCAGAATAGCCGCAAACTGCTGAATGGTGTGCGCCGGTGACTTTAAGTCATGGGTTACAATATGAACGAATTCCTCCAGAGAATCATTGGCCCGCTTTAGTTCCAACTCTCCCTCTTTCAACTTCGAGAGGTTACGAACCGTGCTCAAGAGTTCACGTTGATTGAATGGCTTTCCGAGGAACGCGTCAGCACCCATCTCTGCCGCTTGAAGTCGACTCTCCCAGTCCGAGCGCGCCGTCAACATCACCACCGGGATCCCCTTGGTCGCATCATCGGCACGAAGTTTACGAAGAAACTGTGGCCCAGACATACGTTGCATCATCCAATCCAGCAAAATAACATCGGGCATTTCTCGTGAAGCTATTTCAAGGCCATCCTCTCCATCCCCTGCTTCAACGGTTGAATACCCAGCCAACTCCATGGTTTGGGAAATAAGCTGCCGCATATCCGGCAAATCATCCACCACCAGAACAACCTTGTTTTGCATCCCTGCAGGAGCACGTTCAGGTCGTACAGGGACTTTAGGCTTGCTGTGGGCTGGGTCAAACTCCCAGTAAGTTCCAGACAGTGCACGGGCGGGCTCCGTTGGCTCTTCCGTTGTTCGAGGTAAAGTAAACCAAAATGCACTGCCTTTACCCAGAGTGCTCTCAACGCCGTAGCTACTCCCCATGCCTTCAGCCAGTTCTTTAACCAGTGACAGACCAATACCAGAGCCATCAAAGCCAATTTCCTGTGATGCATCCAATTGCGAAAACGGTTCAAATAGTTTGTCCACATCCTCGGGAGCAATCCCGCACCCCGTATCCTCAACCGTAATCCGAACATCATCCCCATCCATACTCACCACCAGAACAATCGAGCCACCAGGGTTGGTGTACTTGAATGCATTGGAAAGCAGGTTGAAGACAATTTTTTCTAATGCCTCGGAGTCCGCTACGACGAAAAGCTTTTCGCTGTAGAGGTCCAGAGACACATTCATAACACCGCAAGAATAAATAACACCGCGGTGACTGGAGGCATCAGCAAAATATCCAGAAATGGACCGTAAGAACGCCACCAAGTCCAATGGACGACACACAAGGTGCTCACCGGGTGTTGCCATCTTCTGAAAATCGAGAAGCTGATTCACCAGCTTAAGAAGACGCCGAGCATTTCGATCAATCAATTCCACACTGGACTCAGACTGACCGGCAGCCTTTAAACCTTCTAAGGGTGCAAGGATGAGTGTCAACGGTGTGCGCAACTCATGTGAAATACTCTGAAAGAAAAACGTTTTTTCCCGGTCGGACTTCTCCAATGCTGCACGAGCCGATTCAGCTTCTTGAGTGCGCTGGTCCAACGCTTTGGTTCTCTCTTGTACCTCATCACGTAGACTGCGAGAGAGGTAGTCTGCGGTCACCCATTCCTGCTCTGCCTTCAATGCCAAAGCAAAAGTCTGCGCGATAACCAAGAACAAAATCCCCCAAGCCAGGAGATAAGGGGGCTGAAGTAAGCCAGCC
>CAZZDT010000457.1:0-4172 GCA_964652435.1 uncultured Bdellovibrionales bacterium | reverse complement strand
TTATTATTTAAATATATTATATTTTCGATATTTTTAAAGCCTTCGTTGGAAAAAATATAATTATATCTCAATATATCTGGTGCATTTTTTTGTTTAGCATAAGACTTAAAAAATTGAAAGAATTTAACCTGGCCGGCAACTTGAACTTTTCCGTTAACCTGATCGATTTTCAATGTAAAGTTTTTGGTTCCTGAAAATTTTGGGTGATTTAGCGAGATTGATTCATTAATATTATACATTTTATTGTAAACAAAAATTTCAATGCTTGTTTTATTGTTTTTAATCTCCAGCCTGCGTGTCTGCAATTTATAGTTTTTAGAATCACAAAATATGAAATGCGATCCTGTGCTAATTTTATCCTTAATAATTACCAGTTGAATAGAGGCAACATTTTTATTTTCAAGTTGAGGAAGGTTGGTATATTTAGAACCACTACTTAAACGATTATTAAAAAGACCAATGAGCACACAAACAACAACGATTGCAGAAAGGCTAGCTATTAGGTTTCTAAAGTTGAAAAACTTAAAGAACTGAAAAGATACTATAATAAAACAAGAAACTAGTCCTAGTCTACTTTGGCTAAGGACTAAGCTAAAAAGTATTAAAATTAGATGCTTATTGGTTCTCGTCGAATTAAAACAAAACCCGTCTTTATAAAGTAGTAGTTTGTAAACAACAAAAGATAGCAATAAATAGGATACAAAGTTACCACGATAAGGAAAACTTGAAAAGTGCTGGTTGATGCTAAAGCTAGACTCAAGGGTTAAGAGGCCGAACAATTTTCCATTACCGATTAGTGCGCTAACTGTCCCAACTATAATCAAGCAGAAATTATTAATCATTAGATAATATGCTGCTTTTCTTTGGAATGAGGTTTTTAAATATTTTGGACTGTTATAAAAGGTTTGTGAAACAATTATACTAAAAATGACAAACCCAATTAAAATAAGGAAGTAATCAACTGATGTTGAAAGATCGTATGTGCCTGGTAGGTAGTTTATGCTTTGAATAAAATTTGTAATATGAATTTGTTCATCAAACTCACCCTTTTTATTAATCAATGAGATAAACAGATACAGTATTATCCAACAGAATGACTTGAAGAAAAAAACCAGAATTTTGCTTGTGCTACCATCAGTAGACTCGGTTGCAAAATTGAATGCGAGGATTAAAACAATTGCATTGTAAGCTAACCACGAATAAGTGAGCGAATGGGAATTTACAAATTCAAGCCATGGTGCTACCAAAATCGGAATAAAAGTTAACCATAATACAAGATTATTCATTAATTCCTATATTCCTTTATTTAATAAGCCTCCTAATAAATAAAATCACTGATCGAAGGATGCTTGGCCGACAATTATGATAGATAATTCTTAAAGTAATTCGATTACCACCTTTTCCCATTTTTGAGCGCAGGTGAAAGCCGGACTGGTTGCTTATAATAAGAGCATTCTTTTCTACATTAAGATGACTTACGTCTAGTTTTAATTTATCATAGTCGCTCTTGGTGAGAATGGGTTTCTCACTCGTTAACGCTTCTGAATTTAACATTTCATTGATGAAGTTAATACCAGATGACTTTTTGATAGCTACCCATTTTAATCCCATTCTATAGTCATATGCATATCTTTGAAAATTATATTTATGTGATTTGTAACAATAACCATAAGGACCATCTACTGGCTGCACTTGTTTTATTGAGAGAAATAATTTAACAGTATCAAAGAATCTATCCGGATGTAAATCACAGTTGTGATCGCCAATATCTTCAAGTTCGTTGCATTCCAATATTTGTAGGTAGCCTTCCGGTTGGGATAACCGACGAATTCCCATGGTCTTCCTTATTACATTAGCAACGTTACTTGTTTCCAGATTACGTGATAGTATTTCAACAATATGCGGAATATCATTTAGGTTGCGATTGCATACAGTCAGGCCAGTGTTTTGGAAGTTCGGTATATAGTTAGACCTATCTCGTGCTATCTTAAGTATTTCCTTTTCGATGTATTGAAAATCCTCTGTGGCCAAAAAATCATTAATAACAACAATTCCATCCTTCTGTAATACTTTGTAAATAGAACACCTTTCAACGGAAATTAATAACCCCCGCATGGAATCGATGAATCTGTGATAAAAGATTCTAAGGATATTTAATCCTAATAAATTGAACCAATGTGGACCAATGTAATAAACTGGAGCGTGTGTAAATCTACGATAAATAGATATAAAAATTCTTTTCATTGAGTTATCCTTCTTTACACATTGTGCGAACCTTTGAGTAAGACCATGAATGACACCTATTTAAATAAACAATATTATTAATGATCCCACTACCAGTATAACTTTTGTTCTTGTAATCATCACCTAAAAATCTAACATCGTATGACCCTTCCGTTAGTAATTTTTCGAGCTCAAGCTCGCTTCTATAAATCAATACATTATCGACCATTCCCAGACTAAGCAAACTATCGCGTCGTTCATCGGCAGTAAATATCGGTTTATATTTGTAGTGTCTTTCAGTCGAAGGATCATCGTGTAATGCTACGGTAAGATTTGAACACCAATTTTTGCAATCTTTTAAAGCTAATATATAACCTGGGTGCAAGATATCGAAAGCACCAGCAATAACACCACTGTTATGCTTTCGCATTTTGTTTTTGAACCATTCATCGGCGTTATGACCTCGATCATCTATGTAAACGTGCGCAAATGGTTTGGCATTGCAAATAAGATGGTGGTATTTTACGCCCCATTCCAAAAGTTGTTTTTGAGTAAAATTTTCGTGGTCGATTTTACTAACGCTACCCCTTGCTGTATAAATTATTATAGTATGTCCTGATTCAAACAGACCGTTTACGTAGGAGATCCTGTCAGAAAGTGGTTTAGCATCGGAGTATTTGCTATTCTTTACTGAAGTGCAAAGTGTTCCGTCCAAATCAAAGCAAAATTTTTTGTTTTTCATCACAATACAGGATTCAAAAGAATGGTTTCCTGGAAGCAAGGTTTGCTACCCTTTTTGGTTATCAGTAAAAAAAATCCTCCCCCTCCTGCTCCGCATAATTTATGAGCCAATACGTCTTTTGATTTTTCCAATTGATCGTCTATTTCTGTCAGTTTTTTATTACTACAAATATACTGGGAACTTTTCTTTTTTTCTGACCATCCAAGTTTGATTAAATCTACAAATTCTGTGTATTTTTTCTTCAAAATAAGTTTTTGTGCTTCGACTGCAACCGTTCTTATTTGATTTATCTTATTATGGTTAAATTTGAGTGATTGTAGAATTTTATTAGACTGCCTACTAATTTTCGTAGGTAATAACCAAAAAGAAAAGTCGTTAAAAATGTCATTATCAAGAATTGTAAATTTCACGTTCTCATGTTTGTCAAACTCCATGATTTTAAAACCACTAAAACAACAACCATATGGGTCCTGGAGACCCGTACACTCATTGAAATTTCTTTCAATTTTCAAAGCAACTTTAGAAAGTTCAATTTTTCGAACCTTTTGGTTTGCTGCAGCTTTAATGATGGAAATAATGTAGGAAGATGAGGAGGCTAGACCACTCCCTTTTGAGTAAATATCAGAAGTTAGAGTAATATTTAGAGGAGGTAGTTTTAGATATTCTATTGTATGCTTTAGAAGTTCATTTTTTATATTTTGGATTTTGTTTGTTTCCTCTCTAACGGAATAGTTTAAAATGAAGTTCTGCTTTTGGCTATTAGAGCCGTATACGTCTTTAAAAATTGTGCAATAGGTGTGAAGGCTAATTGGAAATGAAATTGTAAGTCCCCAGTCCATTTCTTTTAAAAAACCAGGATGATCGGTAGAACCTCCGAAAAGTGAAACACGCAATGGTGTTTTACATGTTATCATTAATCCAGCTTTCTAAATTGACAGTTGGATACCAGTCTAAAATACCCTTAGCCTTACCAATGTCAGAAAGGTTGGATTCAACTTCACCCTTTCTTTTTTCTATAAACACGATTCTGCTGCTTATTTTTTTGGCTATGTCCAAAATTTTGTTTGCCATTCCAGACCCTATATTAAAAGTCTCGCCAGATACGGAGGAGGATTTGGCCAGCATAGCTTTTATGTTGGCGGCAGCGACGTCTTTTACATATACAAAATCGCGTTCTTGCATTCCATCACCGACGACCAAGAGATTT
>CAZZDT010000456.1:0-4178 GCA_964652435.1 uncultured Bdellovibrionales bacterium | reverse complement strand
CCGCCAGTGCATCTGGTCCATAACGCACACCAGCTGAGCCTTTTACGACATGCATGGCGCCGGCTGCAAAGGGGTCAAGTTCGGGTCCATGGCTCAATCCCCAGTCTTGTCCCTCATGTCGGACGCCATCGTAAAGCATCAAAATTCGTGAGCCGTGTTGGCCTCGAATGATTGGTTTGGCGGAGTTACCGGAACGAAGCACGCTGATCCCGGGAAGGTCGGCCAATGCATCGGCCAAGTTCTTACCGCGGGTACGTCGAAGGGCATCACCTTCGAGAGAAACCACCGAACGGGTATCTGACTCTTTTAGTTGTGGCGCTCTCACAATGAGATCTGCTTCTTGGGTCACTCGGATAGGCTTTAGGAAAATGTCCAGCTGGCGGGTTTGGTCGATGTCGAGTTTGATAACCCGAAGCGCGTAATCGGTTCGGACTGCTTGGATGTGCAGTGAACCCGAACAAAGTCCTGTTACTTGAAAGCTTCCATTGTCTTTTGAGCGAACTGCTTTACCGCCGGAGCTGACTTCAATTCTGGTTCGGCTAAGAGGCTCACCGCTGTCGGCGTCTATGACGCGGCCCGAGAGAACACTGGTGCACTCGGGGTTACCAAGCATGCTCAAGAGAAGAGCGAAGGTCATTGCAGTCATCTTGGTACCGAGGCCTCCGTCTGGTCCCGGCCCATTGCTTCAAGCAAAGATTGGGCGGCTTCTCGGTAAGGTCCATCCAAAAGAGTGCGAGCGTGGTCCGTTGCTTGGCTGAAGTTACTCAATGCGTAGTGGGCGTAAGCCAATCGGTATCGGGTTGCTGGGTCTTTGATTTTTGGTTTCATAGCCACGATGCGCGCGTAACTGCGGTTTTCAAATAGAATGGCCACCCGTTGAATCTGTTGGGGCTCGCTTTGCGGGGCGATGCTATTCATACGAAGTGCGTCTCGATAGAGTCCGGCCAACCAGTATTGGTCAGCTGCTTCAAATGCGTGGTTGCTGCCACGAACCGTTGCTTCTTCAAACAGACTCGCGGCGGTGTGCCTTTGGCCTTTTTCGGCATAAATATGAGCCAAGTGACCTCGCATCTCAGCGTCGTATTCATAGTGAGCGGCAAGTTCTTCCAATACCGGCAGGGCTTTTGAATCTTGGTAGAGCATGTGGAAGAGGGCGAATGCTGCTTCTCTTTCTGGTTTTCGCGCGATGACTTCTTTGGCGGCGCGACGCACTTCTGACCGAAGGTCTTGACGGTGTGCCAGGGCGGCAAGTTCTAGCCAAGGGCGAGTTTCATCTTTAAATTGAGTGCAGGCGCGCACCAAAACTGCATAGGCATCGGCTGTTCGCTTTAAGGCATCCAACGCTCGCGCTTCCAGTATAGGTTGAGCCAGTAATTTATCCCTAACCGTTTGAGCAGCTTGGGCGTGTTCAAGTGCTTTCTGGAATTGTTCCAGTTCAAGATAAACGTGCGCCGCGTAGAGGTGCAGCTCTGGTACTTCGGGAGTTGCTTTTAGCGCGCGTTCAAAGGCTTCGGCAGCTTGTTTGAATTGGCCACGTCCTTGAGCAATCAGGCCTTCAAATCTTGGCTTGGTTAAGGGGGACAATGTCTCCAATTGCTCAGCGGCTTCATCCCAGCGCTTAGCATCAACCAAATCTTGGATGGTGGGCACACTTAAGAGCGTTGCGATGAGAAGTGCTTGAATCATTTCAGTTTAAACACAATCTTTTTTTCGAGGGTGGATACCACCGACACTCCATTTTGGCGGGCTGGGTGGAATACAAATCGACGGGCGGCTTCGCGAGCACTTCGCTCAAAGACGCCCAGTGGTTCCGAGTCTACCACTAAAACTTCGTTCACCTTTCCGTTGGAGTCGATGGTCATGCGAACGACCACGTAGCCTTCAATGCTATTGCGAAGCGCCTGCTGGGGATAGGTGGGATCTTGGATACGTCTGGCCCGGGCAGGTTGGTCCGGTTCTGAAGATACGTTGCTTAAATCCAAGTTGGCCATGGCGCCGCCGCCCAACCCCGGTAAAACGGACAAGAGCCCTAGGTTTGAGTGAGCATCTTTAAATGCTGGTAAGGCCGACATTTTGAGGTCATCCGTTTGAGCAGCGGCTTGGCGAGCATGGGTTTCAGTGGCTGTCTCAACCCTTGATAGCTCTTTAGGTGAAGGCAAAGGGCGATGCACGATAACCGCTGGCGCTTCGATGGGAGTTGAGAGTGAAAGATCTGGTCCGTTGAAGTGGTTCAGCTGCCCAACCATAAAAAGCTCTACGATGGTGATGCCTACGCCGACAAAGATTGCGAGGCTTAGGTCACGGCCTGTCATTCCTGTTCCACCGCGAGCGCTACTTGTGTGGCGCCGGCTTGTCGACAGGTATCCATAATATCGACTAGGTTTTTGGCATTGATACCGCTATCGGCAACCAAGAGGACGGATTTTTCAGCGGAGCGAGCAATGCGCTGTTCGACCTCGGCGAGAAGACGCCAGGGACTGGTGGCGCGCCCATCCACACTGATTTCGCCGGAGCGGCCAATGGCTACTCGAATGGTATTGGTGGATTGCTCTGTTGCACTGCCTGCAGTGGGACGCTCCACATCGATGCCGAGGTCACGGGCAAACGTGGTGGTGACCACGAAGAAGATAAGCAAAATGAAAACGATATCAATCAGAGGTCCGAGGTTGGGCTCTTCATTCGGCGGCGGACTTTGGGTGATGCTTCCAAGTTTTCTCATGCTGCAGCCTCTTGAAAGTTGCGAAGAACGTTGTGGACGTCTCTTTCGCGACGAACTTGGAGCCTACCGAGTAGGTAAGCCGCAGTTAAGCCAGGCGCGCTGATGATTAAGCCCAGTTGGGTGGTGATGAGCGCGGTTGATATACCACCGGCAACTGTGGCCTCTTTATTTTGGCTTGATACGCCATGCATCGAGCCAAACATTTCCACCATACCAATGACCGTACCGAGTAATCCCAAAAGAGGAGCCACTGCTACAAGGGTTCGAATAAAGCTTCGCATAAAGCCGAGTTCGTGAAGTGTGCGCTGGGCGAGTTTCTCTAGACGTTGGGGCTGCGTGCGCAGTGATTGGGCCTGGCGGATAAACTTGGAAAGGATGCTAGCCCCTGTTTGCGTTGTGTTTAGGTCAAGAGAACTTGCCCCCCGAAGCATCAGGCTACGCATCACAACCGAAGACCATAGTAAAACGCTAACGAGCGTGAGAGCGTAACTTACCCAGCCCCCCTGCGCGAAGATTTGTTGAATGCCGTCCATTATTCGCTCCGAATCAAGAGCGGGTCACCAGGGGCGTCGAGGTTTCGTGAGTGGAGAGCGGCCAGCGTAAACTTTTCCACTCGCCGTAAGATAGCATCACCGCTTCGGTACAAAGTTGTTTGCAACAAGAGCGCAGGTACCGCCACCATCAGTCCAAACTGGGTGGTAAGAAGTGCTTCAGAGATACCACCTGAGAGTAAGCGTGGATCACCTGTGCCGTGCTGGGTGATAACGGCGAAGGTGCCAATCATACCGGTTACGGTTCCAAGCAGTCCCAGAAGCGGCGCAACCGATGCAACTACTGCGAGCAGAGATACACCCCGACGAATCATGGGCTGGATCTGCAAGATGGCTTCCACTGCTTCGGTTTCGAGTTCTTCGTGATTCCCTTTGCCTGCCTGGACCACAGCAACTGGACGCATGAGCATTTCATTTGCTTCAACGGGTGCGGTGGGGCCAAGACGCTCAGCGGCGCGAACTCGGAAATAATAGCGGGTGAGTGCGAAAGTTCGCTCGAGCGAAAGGAGAAGTGCAAGCAAGGCGAGGGCAGCAATGGCCCACATGATGAGTCCGCCTCGCGCCATCCACCCAAGGAGGCCTGCTTCTTGAGCTCGTGGTGAGCTTACTTTGGTTGGGTCGAAGAGAACGAAGCCAAGGCTACGTGAGATTCCGTGAGTGACTGGGTTGGAGATAGATTCAGTGACGCGAAAAGAACCATCGGGTCCCATAATCAAGGGCTGAAAGGTTTGTCCCACTGTACCCGCACCCACTTCTGCAACATGGAGGATAGAGCCCGCAGTCGCGGTACCATCCAGGCGAAAATATTCTTGTTCGGATTCAACTCTTAGTTTGCCACGTTGTTCAACGTGGTGAAGGGCGGCTGTGACCATGGCGTCCAGCGCAGGCTGCGGCGTGATTTCAACCCC
>CAZZDT010000455.1:0-4178 GCA_964652435.1 uncultured Bdellovibrionales bacterium | reverse complement strand
ACGTTAAGCCTCGGGTTATCAGAGAGAACCGTTCCAACACCTGCGAGGATAGCTTGATGGGCCGCCCGCAACTGGTGGGTGAAAGTGAGAGCTGCCTCGCTGCTGATGCGGGTAGGGCTGCCTGGCGTTCGCGTGAGAGAGCCGTCGAGACTTTGCGCGTAGGCAAGAGTGGTAATTGGCCGAGAGTTTGATTCGGTGCTCGCTAAGTGGGCGAGGAATGGCTCAAGTACGAATTCCATATTGACTAATGGGTTACGGATTTTCGCGGTGAGTTGCAAGTCTTTAGGGCGTTAACGGGTCGTAGGGGACCGAATTATTTAATTTGACCAAGTTGGCCGTCGGGAGGCCGCGGGCTTGGCCCAATCGGATGTAGCTGTTGATGAATAATCGGGTTTGCTCGCCCACTTTTGTAAAATGGTACTTGAGGTAGGTTTCAAGCGGAAGCGGGAGAATTCTTTCTCCCAGCCACAGAATCAGCTTGAAAAGAGCCGGGACCAGCGCATGACGCCATATGGGAACGGACTGGCCGGATTGGGCAGCCGCTATCTTGAGCGTCTCATTGACAGCATTCAGGCTGTCTTGGAGAGCCGAGGTTCCGGTAAACTGCCGAAAAGACCAGGATTCTCGCTCAAGCCCAAGGAGCAATGGCATAAGAATCGCGGTGCCTGAACTTCCCATGGCAGCGACATCTTTATGAGCGGCTGCGGGTTGGCCGCCCTGCTTAAGACGGCTGACGATTTCATTGACGACACCGGTCGGGCCGCTGAAATATGCGGGCGTGGCCGGTGGAAACCAGTAAGCCATTCCTGGACCATGGCACGTTTCATTGGGCAAAGGCGCCTGATAGCTGATGAGAGTGATCATCCCGCATACGAGTCGATCGGCGTTTATGTGCTCCAGCAGTAAGGACTTTTCTTCTAATCCGGGCACCAGGCTCACAATTGTCGCCTCGCCACTGGCGGCCAAAAGTGGCTCAACCCAGTCACCTCGTAATGCGTTCGCCGGCACGCAAAGCCAAATTTGGTCATATTTGTTCTCTGAAACTTCTTTAATCGTAGAAATAAGTTTGTATTCCGTGAAGCTTTGGGGTGCATCACGGACAGATTGTCGATTTAGGGGATAAACGGGCATGCCCGCCTTCAGAGGCTCTAGGTACTTTTCACGCACGTAGAATGTGACTTGTGCGCCGCCGATCTGAAGGTGGCGGCCGTAAACTTGGCCAACGGCACCGGCGCCAATCAGAAGGATATTGGGTGTTTTTTCGGACATAGAGCATCGCTTTCTTTTCGGGTCCTGCTCAAATTGTGCGGTTTTACGGATTTGTCCAGGTTTTATTCGAAATTATCGCGCCCGATGTGCGTTTCGAATAGGGGATTTAGCTTTGTGCTTGCCCGCAACCGGGGTGCCTTGTATGGGAACCCTCTTTTTTAAACCGTCTTTCAATGGGGGAACGATATGCTGCGATGGACGATTCTTGGGCTGGTGATGAGTTTGGTTGCGTGCGCAGACTCGGGCCCGAACGACACAACGGCTGAAGACGATGCGACCGAACCAGCCATAGATTCCCCTCAGCAGCCAACAGATCCAGTCGACGAATCGGACGATTCTGATCCGTCTACGCCGGATATCGACCCCGAATGTGACCAAGACGGAGACCTTTTCGCCTCAGAAGCGTGTGGCGGAGACGACTGTGATGATAACGACGCGAGTGTTCGGCCAGACCAGTTCGAGTCGTGTGATTTTAAAGACAATAATTGCGACGACAATATCAACGAGGGCCTAAACTGTACCGTGTTTGCTCATAACGCCACCGAGCTATTCTCGGTGGACCCGTTTAAGGGGACACTAAGCTACGCAGGTGCAGTTCCTGGGGTGGTGGATTTTGATACAGATACCGCGGGGAATCTTTATGGTATTTCTGCGTCGCTTCTTTACCGACTTAACGAGCCCACGGGTGAGTGGGTAGAAGTAGGGCCGCTTGGAGAGACCGACGGCCAAGCCAATGGCTTTGCGATCGATGCTCAGGGTAACGCGTATGCCACAAGCGGGGCGTGGCTCTACAGTGTGGACTTGGAAACCGGCGCTACCCAGAGCGTGGGCATGGTAGGTGAGGATATTTGGTCCAGCGGCGACTGTGTGGTCAATAAATCCAATACGCTCTTCATGACGTCCTCTGACAGCTCTACGCCAGGCGATGACTTGGTTTTGGTGGATGCCGCGACCGGCGAGGGCACCGTGGTCGGAAATCTTGATGTGGGTCAGATTTACGGATTGACGGCCGCTTGGGGGTATATGTTTGGATTTACAGCCGACGGTCGAGTCATTCAAATCAACGAATCGGACGCTACCGCTACCCAGCTGCATCACTTTACGGACCGTGTTTTCTATGGGGCGGCTAGCAGTCCTAGCCGATAATTCGCGGCTCCAAGATCTACGAAATGGTAGACCGATACCTTGTTGGTACATTTTTGTAGTTTTTTCGATTTCATAGTCTATAGTTGATTAAGAACGAGTTTGAATAATATCAGGTATTTACAGGTTTCTTGTCAGAAGCCAATAGGCTGGCACGAATATCGCTTAGTTAAAAAAGAACGCCGATGTGGCGAACAAGGGATATTACGATGGCGACATGGAAAAAAGTAAAACTACTCTCTGCAACTTCCGCACTTGTTTGTTTTGAAACGCTTGTGGGCTACCTGGACAGTATGCCTGGACACGGCTCGGCCCGCAGAAGAGGAAGAATCCTTTCTGACGGCCAAGGCTAGGTCGACTGTTTAAAGAATATCTAGAGTGTCGCCGAAACGCGTGAGCTCAGAGAAGGCCTGATAACGCGTACGAATATCGTCGTGGGTAAGGGTCTTGAGTCGCTCAAGGCTAAAGTCCTGAACATTATAGGAAGCCATCACCGAGCCCAGGATCACACCTTGGCGCAAGCTTTCTAAATCCCAACTCCCTTTTCTCGCAATATATCCCATCAGACCACCAGCGAATGAGTCGCCTGCACCTGTTGGGTCCTTGATCACGTCCAGGGGCATAGCTGGCGCGGAAAACATACCTTCGTTCGTAACCACCAGAGCGCCATGCTCACCACGTTTAATGACCAAGATCTCCGGGCCCATCTTACGGATTTCGCGTGCCGCGTGAACAAGGTTGTGTTCGCCACTTAGCATCCGTGCTTCTTGATCATTGATAGAGAGTAGGTTGACCTTGGCTAAGGTCTTTTTCAGATCTTCGAGGGCGCCAGTAATCCAGAAGTTCATCGTGTCACAGGCAACGAGCTTTGCGTTTGGAACCTGCTCAAGCACGTTGAGCTGCAAGTCAGGCGAGATGTTTCCAAGCACAAGATAATCGCTGTCTTTGAACGCCTCGGGAACAGCGGGGTCAAATTGCGTGAGTACATTCAACTGTGTGTCGAGTGTTTGTGCTTCGTTGAGGTTATCCGTGTACTTTCCCTTCCAGCGGAAAGTTTCCCCAGGCAGGCGTTTTACACCATCTGTATTGATTTTACGGCTGCGGAAGAACTCTAAAGTCTCTTCAGGAAAGTCCTCACCGATAACGCTCATCATACGAACATCGGTGAAATACGAAGCACTGGTTCCCAAGTAGCTTACCGATCCTCCAATGATATCATCATGTTTCCCGAAAGGGGTTTCAACGCAATCAAATGCTACTGTTCCAACGGCTAATAGGCTCATTGTGAGTTCTCTCTAGAAAGAATGTCGGTATGGCACCATCTGCGGGCGCGCTCTTTAAAGTTTTCTGTCCTCGTTTATAGAAAAGGTCTGACTTTTTCAAAGGTTCCTGGCGGGAAAACCGGCTTTTTTGGGACTTTAAGCCATTTCCGACTTTCGCTCAGGGGTACGTGTGGTAAGGGCCGTCCATGCGAATTCTATTTATAGGTGATGTAGTTGGACAAGGTGGCATAGACGCTTGTACCTCGAGGTTACCGGCGCTTCGTCAGGAGCTTAAGCTCGATGGTATAGTGGTGAACGGTGAAAATGCCGTGAACGGGCGAGGGCTTACCCCCGAGGTGGCCGACCAGCTTTTTCGAGCGGGCGCAGATATGATTACCGGTGGTAACCATATTTGGCATTTCAAAGAAATAGAAGAGTATATGGAGCATGAGTCCCGGCTCTTGCGGCCCGCCAATTATCGGAACGCAGCGGGCCACGGGGCTT
>CAZZDT010000454.1:0-4180 GCA_964652435.1 uncultured Bdellovibrionales bacterium | reverse complement strand
CGTTCCGTGTCCGATGCACCGGGCGGATGCATTGCCTTACCGTCAGCGCTACCCCGATGCCCAGCTTTTGTGTCCGGTTGCAGCTAAGGCCAAAGTCGAAGAAGTGGTTCCCGTAGATGGCGACTGCGAATCTGTCTTGCCTAGTCTCGAGATTACGGTCCTCGAGCCCAAAGGTCTGAAACCTTTTGAGCTGCATTTACTCTTTCCGTTGGAGGATGGCACCAAGGCTTTGGTGGTCACGGATACCTTGTTCAATCTGGGTCCCAACCCGCCCGGCGGCTTTGGTGGCTTGATGCTTAAGCTCATGGGCAGCGTGAAGCCTTTGGGGATGACGCGTTTGGGGCGATGGCTTCTGCTGGAGGACCGTGCTTTATGGCGCGCGCACCTCGAGCAATTGGCGGAAACAGAAAACCTTACTCTTTTATGCATGGCCCACGGGGAAGCGGTAAGAGAGGATGTGGTTATAGCACTTAAGGCGGCAGCCCTTAGATGATGTTGCTTTCGGAAACAGGACTAAGGTGATGACTAAGCACAAAATTTACTCGATGAGTTTCGCAAAAGTTTATCCGGCTTATGTTGCCAAAGCCGAGCGCAAAAAACGCACGAAGGTCGAGGTTGAACAAATCATCGAGTGGCTCACGGGCTACGACAGAGAGGGTCTCCAATCTCAATTAAAGAATGAAACAAGTTTTGAAGACTTTTTTGCCCAAGCTCCTCGCCTAAACCCTTTGAGGAGCAAGATTAAAGGGGTTGTCTGCGGCGTTCGGGTGGAAGAGGTAAAAGAAGAGCTGATGCGTGAGATTCGCTACTTGGACAAACTCATTGATGAATTGGCCAAAGGAAAGGTCATGGAAAAAATTCTTAGAGAATAAATAACCGTCCATGAACAATGGAAATAGCATTTGAGATCTTAATTCTAGAGTAATTCACCGGCTAGACGACGGAGCCGGTCATCATTGTTTGAAAGATGGTAATCAATTGCGTTAGGGACTTCCTATGGTAGTTGTTTTTGATTTAGATGGAACGGTTGTTGACTCAACCCGCGTACTTTTGGAATCGCATGCTGCGGCCTGGGCCAGTGTGAACCGTCCATGCCCGCCAGCTGAAACCATTCTCGAACTTATTGGTTTGCCACTGGTTGATACGATGCAGAAGCTCGACCCCACCCAGGATGCGGAGCATTTGGCTGAGGTCTACTCAAAAGCTTATGTAGAGGGTGCTCACCACGAAAAGCTTTTCGATGGAATCGCAGAGCTATTAGCCAAGCCTTTTCGAGCAGCCGTAGCGACGGGTAAAAGCCAGCGAGGGGCAGAGCGGGTGGTGAAACAATTCGGGTTTGAAGACCGGTTTGAGATCGTCTTGGGTGGCAACTCGGTGCCAAGGCCGAAGCCCCATCCCGATATGTTACACGCCATCATGGAAGCTACCGGCACTAAAGAACTGGTGATGATTGGTGATACGACTTACGATTTAGAAATGGCCCATGCTGCTGGAGTCAAAGCCATTGGTGTGAGTTGGGGCCATCACACAGCCGATAGACTGCGTGAATGGGCACCGGTGGTAGATACAGTGGCTGAGCTGGAGCAAATGCTCAATGTTTAAAGACACCAGAACAGAAAACAATCACGCCTGGTGGAACGAGCGAGCCATAAAGGGATAAACTTGGGCTCAGTTGGTGATAAAGCTTTAGGATGCTAGGCACGTTTCTGGTGTAATCGTTTCTTAAGAAGTTGTTGTGATGTCGAAGGCAGTTGAAATGCGTCCATGGGCGCGTAAATTACCCACAGCCGTTGTTGCTATTGTTATTGTAGCTACCTTGGTGATCATCAAGGCGGTGGCCTACTTTCAAAGTGGTTCCGTGAGTATCTTGGCTTCGCTAACGGACTCGGTATTGGATTCGCTCGTTTCTATGATGGCTTTGGCAACCATTGTTTACGCGCAGCGACCAGCCGACGAAGAGCATCGATGGGGCCACGGAAAAATTGAGGCAGTATCCGCTTTGGTTCAAGCCTCCATTATTTTCGGTGGCTCGGCATTCTTGGTGTTTACCTCAATCAACCGGTTCTTCGACCCCAAGCCAATTATGGACCATCAACTTGGCATTATGGTGATGTGTATCTCCATTGTTCTCTCGCTTGTCTTGGTTTTGTGGCAACGTAAGACCCTTAAGAACGAGGAGTCTTTGACCATTGAAGCTGATAATTTAAATTATGGCAGCGATGTCATTTTGAATATCGGAACGGTGATTGTTCTTTTAGCGAATCTTTATGGTGCACCACTTTGGCTTGATTCTGTGTTCGCGATTGTGGGGGCAGGTTTGATGGCTTTTTTGGCCCATGCCGTTTTTATGAAAGCCCTGAATATGCTCTTGGACCGCGAACTGCCCGATGAAGATCGCAATGCAATCATCGCCCAGATTGAGTCTCACCAAGGGGTTCTGGGTTGGCACGATTTGAGGACCCGGCACCACGGTGAGTATTACGATATTTCTTTTGATATTGAGGTCGACGCAGATCTGAGTCTCCGGGATGCGCACAGCGTTACCAAAGATCTGGAGGCACAGCTTTTGAAACTTTATCCCAATTGCGATGTGATGATTCACGTGGATCCACAGGGCTCTCCGCACGATGCCCGCCACCGGGTCAAGGGCGTTCATATCTAGGCCGTTGCGGCATAGCATCCACGCGAATCTTTGTTTCCTCTCACCCTTGTCAAAAAAAAAAGAGTGCCCCATATGAATAGTAGGGCCTCCACCACGCGGTTTTGCTTCCAAGAAGGCGTTGACCACAGGGTGTGCATGACACTCGCTCTTCTTGTGAGAACCAGGCTCTCGTTAATTAAGGTTTTTGGCACCGGAGTGATGATGTCGTCTTATCGAACTCTGCTCATTTTTCCCCACCAGCTATTCGAGGCGCACCCGGTTTTGCGTTCTGGGGTCGAGCGCGTGGTCTTGATTGAAGACAACTTATTCTTTGGTGACCTTGAATACCCAGCGATGTTTCATAAGCAAAAGTTGTGGTTTCATAGGGCCACCATGAAGCGATACGAGCAGCAGCTTCTAGAGGCTGGTATTCAGGTGGATTACCTCGAGCACAATCCTAAGAAATCTGTTCTTGAGGCCTGCCTTAAAAAAGAGAAGAAAAACAAAACCTCGAAAATTGAGGTGCTTGATCCTCACGATTTTGAACTTTCCCGCCGCTTGCAAACCTACTCCGAAAATTTAGGTTTGGAACTTGAGGTGCTGGACACTCCGATGTTCTTGAATACATCGGCTCAGAACAGTGCATATCGCAGCTCCAAGAAACGCTGGTACATGGCAGATTTCTACAAGTTCCAACGCAAGCGGCTGGATATTTTGATGGATAAAGACAAGCCGGTCGGTGGGCAATGGAGTTTTGATAAGGAGAACCGAAAAAAGGTGCCCAAGAAAATGTTGGGAAGCATACCCCGGCTGAGCAAAGCGGCCCACGATGAGGTGGACCAAGAAGCACGTCAACATGTGATGACGAAGTACGAAGCGAATCCCGGCGAGTTGCACCACCTTATCTACCCTACTTCTCACAAAGCGGCTGCGGCATGGCTCGAAGAGTTCCTCTCGGTGCGATTTGAATGCTTCGGCGTTTATGAAGACGCTATGGTTCAACAAGAAAACTGGCTTTGGCACAGTGTCCTCACGCCAATGTTGAATGTGGGGCTGCTCACACCTGAGCAGGTGGTGAAGAAGACACTAAAGTACGCCGAAAAGAACGATGTCCCTTTGAATTCGGTAGAAGGATTTGTGCGACAAATCATTGGCTGGCGTGAGTTTATGCGGGCGACGTACGAAGACCTGGGCGTCAAGATGCGCACGACCAACCATTGGAATCACACGCGGAGTATCCCGCAGAGTTTTTATGATGGCACCACGGGGATTTTACCCGTAGACGACGTGATCCAACGCGTGCGTGAAACTGGATACTGCCATCACATCGAGCGCCTGATGGTCTTGGGTGGCTTCATGTTTTTATGTGAGTTTGACCCCGACGAAATCTATCGCTGGTTCATGGAGATGTTTGTAGACAGTTATGACTGGGTCATGGTGCCCAACGTGTACGCCATGAGTCAAAATGCCGATGGTGGGCAGATTACAACCAAGCCCTACTTCTCAGGCTCGGCTTATGTACGAAAAATGAGCAATTAT
>CAZZDT010000453.1:0-4184 GCA_964652435.1 uncultured Bdellovibrionales bacterium | reverse complement strand
GGCTTTGTGACCCAGAAAAATCTCATTCACATACATGTAGAGAATTTGGTCTTTCGTAAGCACCGACTCCAACCGGAAAGCGAGAATAGCCTCTCGAATCTTACGAACCAACGAGCGCTCCGTGGCGGATTCGTAACTCTCATAAGCTACAAGCACACTCTTTGCGACTTGCTGGGTAATGGTGGAAGCACCACGTAGCTTGGAACCAGGCTTGCGAATCTTATCGAAAATGGCCTGCATCACGCCGAGTACATCCACGCCCATATGCGAATAGAAGCGTTTATCTTCGGCTGAAATAAAAGCGTTGAAAAGCTGAGTTGGGATTTTGTCCACCGGCACCAAAACACGTCGTTCTTCGGCAAACTCACCAATGAGCTGATTGTCCATGGAGTAAATTCGCGTTCCCACCCGAGGCTGATAATCATCAATCGAATGGAACTGAGGAACCGTCGGCGCGTAGTAAGTGTAAAGGCTGATGGCCAAAGCCGAGCCGGCCACGACTCCCGTTAAGCCCAAGAAAATCCCGAGACGCAACAATTTGCTAACGAGGCTTCGCTTACCTGGGTTTCGAACTTTGAATGAACGGGTTGTTTGACGTCGATTCATGGGGGGCGGATATCACAGCAATAAAAAAGTCACAAACGACCTGAGGCCTCAAAATCAAGGCTCATAGACTTTTCAACCGGATGATGAACCGTTAAATTCCAGTCACTTGCCAGATTTTTTGGGGAAACCTCACCTCGAGGTACATCCACCAAGGTCAATGACCTTGCAGTGGTCATCCGAAGAACCAGCTCAAGCTCTTCATACCCACCATAGTGCTTTACCGAAAGAGCCTCGGCCGAATGCAAGTCTCCGCATCCAGTGTTCAATAGGACCTCTTGACCCGAACCGCGAACTTTATCCTTCGGAAACGCTACGACCCAGCTATGACGTGGTCCAGCGGTTTTGGGACAAAGCCGCCCTAAAAGTCCGATGGGCCGAGCGGGAACGCCGAGTTCCTTCAAGACCCGGAGCACCTCAAGGCCCACCCCCAATGATTCAACTCGAATGATCTTGCGGGTTGAATCTTGCCGCGGGCCAGCCAGAGCCTCCAAAGCACCGAGCAAGGGCTCACCGAGATGCCCAAGTCCCCGCGCTTTAACCACCAGATGGTCCACGGGGGGTAAAGCATCGATATTCGGGACAACCGACGGCAAAACCAGGGTTCGGCGACTTCCATCATCCAATAAGACCCCTGTTTCAGCTTGGCTTGTGCCCAGCTCCACCAACTGAACCTGACGTCCTCCAAAACCCATCCACTGCCGGAAAGTTCCAGGTAAAACAGGGACTTGAAGACCAGCTCGGTCAAGCATAGCCGCCATGGAGATGCTGGTAAGAAGCCGCTCGTGCTTCACGGGAAGACGATCTTCGATGGAAGTAAGAATCACATGGGACTTTTTGCGTTGAGCATCGAGCCAAATCGGAGTTCCACGGACAAAAATCCCTCGATCAACTCCGATATCCTGTGTGGCATCTGTTTCCATGGCGCTGAATGCTCCCACCAATCCTCATCTAATCTCGTAAGAATCGGTCTAGTTGCCACAGTCGAATCCTGGCGTAAAGTAAAACTCGTATTTTCAAGCCGCTGAAGCCTGTAAAAGCTCAGTAAAATCAGACAGTTATAAAAGTTCCTCCAGTAAAAGAAATCAGCGCCCACAAAAGATCTAAAAATTGCCGAAAATGACGCAACCAAAGCCGACTCTGAGCGATAATCAATATGTACCCTCGAAGTGCACTGAAACCAGTGGGAGAACTCGATGTCAGATGACAAAGTCGAATCACGTCGCAACCGAATTCAAGAAGGTCAGGACCAGTACAAAAAGTACCTTGAGCACCTCGACCGTCTCTATGCAGATACCGAAGGTCCTCAGAAGACCGAGAAGGCAGCATTCCAAGCTGACCCGGCTAAAGCAGGTGTCGAATCGACTCAAACTCTGACTTTGCGTGAACAAAACCAGTTGCTCCACACCGATGTGATCACCAAGCACAATCCGAAGGTAGGTGATCAGCGTGAAGACGGCACCCGCTTTACCCAGCAAACCGCAGGGCTAAGTGCTGGTCTCGGCCAGGGTCAAGCCGGCGTTGGGCTGAGACAACCTCGCTCCAACCCAGCTCAAGGACGCGCTCAAAAAACCGCGGTCACCGCAGCTCAGCTCGAAGCACGTTACGAAGTAGCCATCGACGACAATGAAGAAGGCCTGGAGCGAGTGAAAAACCCAGCCACCTCAGGTGCCGTAGATGCCATGGGCAACCCCGTTGAAGTTCAAAGTGATGAAGCAACAAAGCCAGCCACAGTGGAAGCTGCCCAAGAAGTCAGCATCGAAGATGGTGAGGAAAAAGTCGAAACCGAGAAGACAGAAATTCTAGACCCTGACCGCACGCGTGTGAACGTGACCCAAGAGGAACTTGGAAATCCAGAAACATGGTACCGCGACCAATTCGCGGCTGGAGCTGAAGTGGTTCAGGGCGAAGTTGAATTCGAAGATAAAAATAAAACACAAGCAATGGGAGATCAGGACAGAGCTTCCCCAACCGAAGCCACCGTTCAGATAAGAAGAGATGAAATTCGAAAGGACTCAGAATAACCCCAAAGAGAACTCTCTCAAGGGAATCCAGCACAGCGTAACGCATGCAAGCGCATGGTTATACGCACTGACATTTATTCTAGTATCCTTAGAACCCACTCTCAGCTTTGCCAGTGAACTCGCCTACGCCCAAAGCCCCCACAACGCCGACCGACATCAAGCAATTCTCAATCTCTTTGATGAAACCCCCAATTCGGACTGGTGCAGCCAACCAGCACAAGGCACCCAAACCCATCACGTTCAGATTGCTCTCAAAAAGAGTACCTCGCTGGACCATATCGATATTGAATTGGGGAATGACCCTGCTACTCCCATACACGTCGAAATCAGCAATGGACGCCGCTCCGTTTCATTTAACTGGGTGGGATCCACCATCAAATTAAAATTCGAGCGTGCCTTCCAAGGACAAATCTTTGATTTGTATTTCTCAACTCCCAAGGGTCAATCTGAGCTATGTATTCATGAACTCAAAATGCTCAAAAATGGAATCAACTTGGTTAAGCTTCCTTCTCAAAAGGCTACGACCTATTCAGTCGTCAGCGGAACATGGTTTGCGGGTAAACCCGGGACCACCGAAAAGAAGCTCGTATTCGCCATCGATGGAACATGGAGCTGGGTGCATAAACCTTTCTTCGGACAAGAAGAAAAACGAATGCGTGGAACCTATAAAATTCACCAGAATGTCATTACCTTGCAGGTGGAAGGCTCCCGTAAAACTTGGTCCCTTCCCCTTTCCAAGCAGCGAGTGACCATTGACCCCGACGATTTTGACGCACCGGACTTTGACTACGACACGCTCACCCTCAAGGGTCCACCGCCCAATATTATTGCCGGCAGCTACAACAACGCGCGATTTGATGCCCTCAACTAAGCATTGGTATGCAATTGTAACCTTGATTCGCAACCCGATTGCCAATGGTGGATTCCATCCTCACCAATCGATATGAATGACGCTGCATCTGACCCAAGAAAGTAGCGATATGACTCATTTCAAACCAAGTATCCCGTTGATTGGCCTTCTTTTGTGGAGCCTTACCGCGTGCAGCAGTGCAGAATCTGAAGACAACCAAACCACAGGCCTTGAATACAATTTAGAGCAAGAAGGACCGTTTCAAGTAGGATATACGACGCTTGAGACCAGCTACATTCCACCTGGTGAATCGGAAGCTCGAACCATTTCCGTTTATCTCTGGTATCCCACAGAAGATGTTCACAACGATGAAGCGGTACCGCCTACCGAATCGCCTATTTACATCGATCTCTTTGTTGACTCCGACACCATCATTGACGCCACCCCCGCCAGTGCCGTTTACGATTCCGGCTTTCCATTGCTTGCCTATAGCCATGGTAGCCAAGGCGTAGCTCAAGGCAGCTGGCGCTTGATGCGATACTTTGCCAGTCATGGGTGGGTCGCCCTCAGTGTGGGACACATCGGCAATATGCTCGTGGAGGGCAGTGATGCGAGCAATACTCCCATCGAGCACTGGCATCATCGCCCACTGGATATTTCGGCGGGTATCGATGCACTGGAAACCTTAACAACTCCCAACGCGTTGG
>CAZZDT010000452.1:0-4204 GCA_964652435.1 uncultured Bdellovibrionales bacterium | reverse complement strand
CCCCAGCAAACCGGATGGACCTCAGGAGCGCCGACATACGGGCGCTGTTCTCTTTCTCGATATCTCTGGTTTCACCAAAATGACTGAGGAGTTGGCGAAGCTTGGTAGTGAAGGGACCGAGCAAATCACTCGGATTCTCAATAGCAATTTCGATAAACTGGTTGAACACGTGTGCCGCCATGGTGGTGAGGTTGTTAAATTTGCGGGTGATGCTTTTGCCGCGGTTTGGCTGATGCCTACACCCAAAGCCGGTGAGAGCGAAAAGGATAGGAGCGGGCGCTGGTTCAAGCTTGTGTTGCGTGCGGCAGCTTGCGCCTTAAGGATTCAAGCCGAGACAGGCAAGATAGGTAAAGCGCCCAAAGTTAAAAGCGATAGCTTTGCGGATAAATACAAGCCCGATATCAGTTTTAAAATAGGAATTGGGACTGGGGATCTGCAGCTTGCCCATGTTGGCGGTGTATCTAAACGCTGGGACCTTCTAATGAAAGGTAAAGCGTTAGAGCGCGCCGTCACGGCCGAGGGCAGCGCTGTTCCTGGAGATATTGTTTTAGACCATGCCAGTGTGGCTTACATCAGCTCAGTTGCTATCGGTAAGGATGATGTTTTTGCTGGGTTCTTTCTTAAGGAACTTAAGAAGAAGCCAAAGATAAAAGACCTGGCAACGACTATTCAGCCCGCTCCAGAAACCGAAGAAGCCCTGAGGCTTTATATCCCCGATGCAGTAAAAGACCGTATCGATGCAGGGCAAGGGGACTTCATTGGGGAACTGCGCCGGGTGACGGTGCTTTTTATTAACTTACCAGACATTCGCTCGGGGCAGTCGGTGTCTCAGGACCAAAAGATAGTTCAAGATGTTCAGGACGTGGTCTTTCGCTATGAAGGTGCCATCAATAAATTGAGTATCGATGATAAGGGCGTCAGTGTGCTCGCTGTTTTTGGATTGCCTCCACACTCTCATGAAGCAGATCCTGAACGGGGCGTGCGCGCTGCATTGGATATTCAGAAAGCGTTCAGCCCAAAGAAGATACGGTCATCCATCGGTGTAACCACCGGTCGGGCCTATTGTGGTGCCATCGGCTCTTCTATTCGCCGTGAGTACACTGTCATTGGAGATATTGTTAACTTGTCGGCTCGGCTGATGCAGGCCGCCAAGGGTGGTGTTCTCTGTGATGTGCATACGCAAGAGGCATCCAAGGGGAAACTCAGCTATAAAGAGCTCCCCAAAATTAAGGTCAAAGGAAAGAAAGACCCGGTTGCCATCTATCGACCTGTGGGCAGTGAAGTTCATAGTGTTGGTTCAGGAAAAGACAAGTTAAGAGAATTTATCGTTGGCCGCGATAGTGAGCGAACGGCCATTGCCAACGTCATTAAGGCACTTAACCTGAAGCAGAACAGCCGGGCATTGATTATTCAGGGAGAACCAGGAACTGGAAAAAGTCACCTCGTTCAGCACTCTATGTTTTTGGCTGAATCCAACGGCATCAAAACGGCTATTGGTATGGCAAGTTCCATTGAGCGCTCGACTCCTTATCTTGCGTTTCGAGGGTTATTCATTGACTTGCTGGGGCTTCGAACAACAACCCGCAGACAGTCACCAAAAGATATCATCGCTAAAATGCTTGCTGACCGCGAAGACTTAGCCAAGGTGGCTCCGGTCTTAAGCGATGTTCTCAAAATAAAAATTCCCGATAACGAGTATACAAAGAAAATGGACGGGAAGGCTCGGGTCGACCGAGCTCTTGAGGTGATGATGCACCTCATGCGGGTTGCGGCAAGGGAACAGCCCTATCTGATCGTTCTCGAAGATATCCATTGGTTTGATAGCGCTTCATGGGAACTATTGGTTGCGATGGTGCAGAATGTGAAGGGGCTTTTGGTTCTGCTTACTTCGCGAGCTTTGCCTCTTCCTCCGCCATCGGGTTATTTACAGGTGCTACGATGGAAGAGCACCCGTACGATTCGGCTTACCAATTTGTCCATCGAAGATACTGCAAAGTTGGTTTCGCATCGATTACAGGTGAAGGAAGTACCAGAGCGCATAGCAAAGCTGGTTTTCGAACACAGCCACGGTAACCCTTTCTTTATTCATGAACTCGCTTTGAATCTCGAGAGTGCCGGTATCGTTGAAGTCGATCAGGGTATCTGTCGCATTGCGGAGAGGTTTCAAAAAGGGAAAATTCGGGTTCCGAACACCATTGAAGGGGTTGTTACCAGTCGTATTGATTCTCTTACCCCGGCTGAGCAATTGACTCTAAAGGTTGCCAGTGTGATTGGTCGTGAGTTCCAAGGCAAGACGCTGCACGATGTATTTCCGGTTGACCGCGAGAAAGAGAGACTGCGTAAACACATCGATAAACTTGAGTCGATGGGATTCCTGACAGTGTCAGGCGAAGGGAAAACCCGTAAATACATTTTTAAACACGTGATTATTCAAGAGGTCTCTTATCAATTGATGCTTCACCAGCAGCGCAGCAAGCTGCATCAGCAAGTTGCTGATTGGTATGAGTCTAATTACAGCCGAGTCATTGAGCGTTATGTTGGACTTCTTGCACATCACTACTCTCATGCGGGTCCTTCCAAAGCCATGGAAGCATTTCGGTACATCGACCTGGCGGGTGAAGCAGCTCTGCAAGCAGGTGCTGCCCGAGAAGCGGCTGATTATTATATTCGAGCTTTGGAACTCTCTGATAAACTCGAGGACTCAGACAATAGAATTCCACTCTGGCGCAAAGCAGGTTGGCAACGCAGGCTTTCGGATTCGTATTTCGCGGTTGGAAATCGTAAAGACTCTGTCCTCTATGCCAGTGAGGCTTTGACGACGATGGGGGCGAAGCAGCCGGAAAGCTCCTTTGGCTGGAAAATGTTGACCTTTAAAGGTTTACTGCTTTTCCACTTTAGACGGGTTCTTCCCCTGAGCATGTTTTGGGTAAAGGGAAAGGATGCCAATAAGCATTTGATTGAATTCAGTCATGCGGCACGAAGATTGGCTGAACTTTACTATCATGAATACCGCGAAGTCCCGATGTTGGGCGTGAGCTTATGGGCGGTGAACAAAGGCAATCGAGTCCGAAACTTCTCTGGCAGTCCCTATTCTTATGCGATGCTGGCTCAAATTTATGGTGTGCGGGGTAGGCACCGACAGGCACTGCGGTATTTTAAATTATCAAAATCCATGGCCGAGAAGTTAAATCGACCCGGGGCAATGATTTTTAGCTCGAATGCCCGCGTCGGGTACTTGGCCGGTATTGGGCAGCTGCAACCACTTTCAGACATCATGGATGAAGTTGTAGACTTGTCGGAAATTTATGGAGACCGACAAGACTCGGAAACGTCATGGGCGCTCAAGAGCCATATTCAGTATTTTTCCGGTCAGATGGAGTCTTCAATTGAGACTGCTCAGTTGGCGATAGACTCAGCTCGAGAGCGAGGGAATCGTCAGAACGAGGCTGATTCCGAAATTGCGAAAGCCCGTGGGTTGATTGCCACTGGTAATTTTGTGGTTGCGGTTGATTGTTTGAATAGGGTGAAAGGGCAAATCAGAGGTTTGTCCAATGTAGCGACAGAACTGGTTTGCTTTGGTCTCTTGTCCCTGGCGCTATTGCGTCTCGGAAAGCTTGGAGAAGCGCGGGTAGAGGCGGTGGAGTGTCTGGAAAGATGTCGACGCAGCGAAGCTGTGGCTTTTCAGACCTTACATGGATACGAGGCGGTGGCGGAGGTTTGCTTGTTTCTCTGGGCAGAGGCCCGCAAGCAAAAAAGTCGTTATACCAATAACCTTGGGGAGCAAGCACAGACGGCCGTAGCTTATCTAGAGCGCTTTGCCTCTCGCTTTCCGGTGGGTAAGCCCAGTTTGATCTTGATTAAAGCAAGACGAGCGATGGTACTTCAGGATATTCGTAAAGCGGGTAAGTATTTGGAAGAAGCCATGGCTGCTTCTCGGAAAATCAAAATACCTTACGTTGAGGCGCAGGTGGTATTTGAATTGAGCCGGTTTGCTGGAACGCCACCCCATTTACGTAATCATTATCGTACCACTGCTCAGGACCTTTTCTGGCGAATGCGTAGCCAATACTTTATTGACCAGTTAGAAGCAGCGGCTAAGGCGTCGCGTGAGTAAGGTTTAAGTATTGTCTGAGGTCATGGATGGTTCTTCGTGTAAGTGAACTGGTAGTTTATCCCGTTAAATCTTTGCCTGGCGTGTCGCTGA
>CAZZDT010000451.1:0-4205 GCA_964652435.1 uncultured Bdellovibrionales bacterium | reverse complement strand
AACCGTAACGGTCATTCATACCAAAATTTGGAAGCACTGGTGTACCATCGCTAAACGTATCTCGGGTTGCTCCCGCCTCTGCCCATGCCGGCAGTTGTGCGTCCCCGTAGCGTTCCATATCCACAAAAACTTGGCCCAATGCATGGTAAAGCTGGTCTTCGCTTAAGTCTTGACTGAGCAAGCGGCGAATCCCCTCTTCCCCAATCCACACATGAAGATGTGCTGTGGTACGACCATACTCCGTGCCCTGCTCAAAGAGTCGCATAATCGGATTTGGGTCATTGCTCAAATCACCATCATGCAACTTGCCTTGCAACAGCGCCTCTTGGCAACGAACCTTTAAGCGTCCCTCGGAAAGACCATTGAGGATACCCATGTAATTTTGCATCTCCTCGAAACTGGTTCGTTCATCTACTTGATTCTTC
The DNA here is from genome assembly GCA_964652435.1 of uncultured Bdellovibrionales bacterium. Taxonomy (GTDB): domain Bacteria; phylum Myxococcota; class XYA12-FULL-58-9; order XYA12-FULL-58-9; family JABJBS01; genus JABJBS01. The sequence continues at coordinate 3,780 of CAZZDT010000451.1, read as the reverse complement.
ACGACAAAATCTGCCGAGAAATTTTTGTCGGCACCGGCAAAAGTAGTAGAGCGCTCTTCACCTTCTGGCGTATGCACCCTCACCGCTCCTTCAATTGTTTGCGCGTCTCCAAAAAAACCTTGGTATTCGGCTTGGAACGACTCCATCAAAGAGCGGGTTCGGCCAAGCTCTGGTGTAAATCTGTCCACCACAGATGTGCTGGTTGAGAATGACCGTCTGTACTCACCAAATGGCAGGCTTAAATGAGACGATTGTATCTCCGTGGTCTCAAGTTTAGTCTTTTCTTCGTTGATACGGACCCCGGCACCGCGAATCCGAGACAGCTCTTGGACAATTCGCAAATCCCCCCGAACCGCCTTATCGTAGGCAAAGCACGCTAAATCACCCACTTTCACTTCAATGGGCTCATAAAGACCGGCTTGGCCCATTCTGATTTCTTTGGGTATCCACGACGCATAGGGAATCTTCACGGTTGCCTGAGACTCCATATCAAAATCAAACACGGTATCCACATCGCGCTCGATCTCAACCCCGCAATGGGCCTCAAACGCAGCAGTCGTGTATTTATCCACGTATTCATCGAGAACCAGTCCTGCGGCACCCTCTGCCAACTTAGCATTCAGTTCCCTAAAGTATCCGGAAAACGAGGCGACCAGTTTACGGTCCACCTGAGGCGAATCTAAAAAAGACTCCGCGCTGCCACCACCTTGAACATGATGAACAAAATCACCAAACATCTTGGCCACGGCACCTTTATCCACCTCTGGACCCGCTCGAGCTGTGAGTTTTATGCCGCGCTTGGACTCTTTTTCTTTGCCTAGCCGCAGTTGAACATGACCATCGGCCATTTTTTCCATCTCTAGCTCAAGCTCGCCCTCGATGGCCGCGTAGGTCCCAAGTGATACATTCGCCCCGGCGGACGCCGCATTGCCCAGGGCAGGAATCGATGCACCAATCCCGAGGCCCGCATCCACACGCATGCTTGCCTCGCCACTCACCTTGAAGCGGGCCCCAGTTTCCATCAAGCCGACTTGTTCTGAGGTCAAAGGTGTCAAACGCAAACGGCCCGCTTGTTTCGCCGCATCGGCCATCCCCGAAGATGTTTTATCGAGAAATATCAAACGATTCATTTCGACTTCCACACCCTGCTTACCGGTGAAGCCAAGATTCAAAACTGCACCGCCACCCAAATCGACGGCATGGCTGAGGTCGAGGTCCAGCTGTTGACCGATTTTCCCTTCAATCCACATGGGAATCGCCGATGGATGCTCATTGCGAAGCTCTTCAATGGCCACTCGCTTTGGGCTATCAGCCGAAAGTTTGGACTCGGGAATCCGCCGTCCGTGAGCAGAGAAACCCATCACCAAGTTTTCCGTAAGGGCTCGTTTCTTTTGTATGCCACCACCATTGGTAAGGGCTGCCTGGCCTTGAGCGCTGGCAATATCGAGTCCCAAATTAGCTATATTGGCGAAAAACTTACTGGCGCCATCACCCTTCTCGGAAAACGCAGGAGCCGACTTGCCGCCCCCTCGAAGAATGTTTGCAATGTACCCAGACTTAGGCGCCTTGCGTTTCGGAGTAGGTGCTGCAAAATCGAAGAGTTCATCGTAGCGGTGGTCGCGTATCACCCCAGCCTTCGGCTTATTTTTTGGAGCCTTCACGGTTCGGCCAAGAGGGTCTGGCAACTTATCCACCAGGGGCTTACTCAATTTTTTCGCACTGAGTTTCTTCGCCAATTGATGTTTATCATTGACCCTCGCCACATCATGGCAATTGCTTTGCTGACTATCGAGGTTACTTCCTGTCCAGCTTTTATCGAGCTTCTCCAAAAGCAAGAGGCGCGCCTGCATCCGTCCATCTGCAGTGGTGCCAAAAGTCTGATTGTTAAATGGCGACCCACTAAAATGCAGTAAATCCCGAAGTGCTTCCACCGAACGTGGGCCTTCATCAACCGCCTTTTGCATCTGGTCCATGATCAGCTTTTTCGGATCTTTACCCTCACGCTGCGCTAAGTCGTAAAGTTTACCCGCATGCTCTGTAATACTGGCGAAACGATAGGCTCTTGCGTAATAGACTTTGTCAAAACCCAATTCAGTCTGCCGACACGCATGTTCCATCCGTGCATGGGGATGGTTATCGAAAAATTTTGCCAGTTCCTCCATGGCCCCAGCCAATGCATACATTCGCCCTGCCTCAGTGGTGCCATCTTTTTCGTTGTTCCAAAAATGCCCGCTGTAATTCAAGAAATCGTGAAGCGCTGCCCTGTCATTTTGGTCGCCATCGACCGCTCGCTGATAAAGGTCAGTGGTGATGCGGTTCACATCCATGTGCCTTAGTTTCGCCATCTTCACCAAAGCATCGTGGTTTGGATTGAATTTTCGAACCTGTCCATAGGACTGAGCGATTTCCACCTTCTTTGTAACCCGCGCTACATCAGCGGCTTTACTTTGAACCGATGTCACCAAGGAGCTGCTCTCAAGGCCCTCTTGCAAGTGAGTCAATAAGACCAAGCGTGCGTCTAACCTATCCACCGCCGTGGAACCGCGGGTTTCATCGTTAAACAAGGAATCGCTAAAATGAAGTAAATCATGAAGTTCTTTAACCGAATTGGGACCTTCCTCAACTGCTCGTTCGAAAATCTTCGTTACCAGCGCATCGCCATCAAGTCCTGTTTCTTGAGCTCTGGATTTAAGGTCCTCGGTCAAGTGTGTAATATTGGCATATTGATAGGACTGAGCAAGAAACACCTTATCATGCCCTAACTCCACGTCACGAACGGCCCCTTGCATACTTCTAATAGGATTGGCCTCCATCTCGTCGGCCAACGCACTTAAAAGGGTCACGCGCGCTTGCATTCGGCCCTCGGCCGTAGAACCTGTTGTCTCGTTGTGAAAAATGGAATCATCGAAACTGATTAACTGGCGCAGTGCTACACTTGCCTCATCGCCTTCCTTGACCGCAATCTCAAAGAGCCCCGTGGTAATACGATGGCCATCAATCCCCCGCGATTCTGCCGTTTCTCGCAATTCACTTTCCATAGGACAAAAGTTACGAATCTTACCGAAGGCCAAGACCATCTCGTCCTTCTTAAGGACGCGTTCTAAATCAGAAGCAATGGAACGAACAGAATGGATCCCTGGAGCATCCAAGGTTTCCGAAAGTTCGGCTAAGAGCAAAAGCCGGGCATCATCAAAATCATCGGTGGTAGGCTTTGCTTCTCGATTGAGACTCAGACTGGAATCCAAGGTCAACAAATCCCGAAGAGCGGCCGTGGAAGAAGGCCCTTCCTCTTGCGCCTTCTTAAAAAGCCCAGTGGTGAGTTTTTCCGCATCCAAACCACGTTCCGTTGCACGTGCAAAAAGCTGCTCAGCCCGATCCGTAATATTTTTAAAGCCCTGTCCCTGCGCAATAAATACTTTGTCGTGACCGAGAGCCACCTGGCGCATGGCACGGGTCATGCGCGTGTGTGGGTGAGCATCGACAAACTCAGCCAATGCCTCGAGAAGCGACAATCGCGTTTCCATGCGCGCATCTTCCGTGCTGCCACGGCACTCGTTGTTCCACCAACTGTTGCTGAATGAAAGAAAGCCCTGAAGTTCTTGGATGGCCTCGTCACCTTCAGCAACAATACGCTCAAAGAGTTTTGTGGTGACTCTTGCAGGGTCCACTCCCTTCGCTTCTGCCCGTTTCCGAAGTTTTCCAGCCAGAGGGTGAATATCTCTCAATTTCCCAAAAGACTGTGCGATACGACGTTTGTTCGTTACCCGGTCCAAGTCCAGC
>CAZZDT010000450.1:0-4206 GCA_964652435.1 uncultured Bdellovibrionales bacterium | reverse complement strand
TTACATGGGAACACGCTTCATAACGTCAACGGAATGCCAAGCAGAGCTTGAGTACAAGCAAATGGTTGTGGATGCGGTTCCAGAAGACTTGGTGTACACCGACCAGGTCAGTGGTACCCATGCGAACTTCTTTAAGCGCACGGTTCCGACTCACCCAGATTACGACCCAACCATTGCGGGTGATGAAAGCAAACGTTGGAAGAGTATTTGGAGTGCGGGGCAAGGTTCGGCATTGATTCACGAAGTGAAGCCGGTTGAAGAGATTGTTGAAGAATTGGTTCGTGAATACCACGACACCGTAGCACGCCTGGCCTAAGTTTCGTTTTTCTGAAAGACGACCACATCACGCACAATAGACTCGCTCATCCTATGGGGTGCAGCGAAGTCTATGGCGTTGAATCCAGCATGAGTGAGAGCTTGAACCAATGCATCTCGTTTGGGGATATTGCTGTTGAATGCCAGTACAATGGCTCCGCCTGGCTTTAAACATTTGTGCCAGCTGTCTACGGACTCCTGAATAACTTCTAGCGGATTACGTGTTTTCTCTGTGGTGAAATGTTGCACGCCATAGGGAAGGTCGCTCACGATGAGATGAAAAGACTCGTCCTTTAGGGATGCTTGAACATCTCTTGAGTCACCAATCACAAACTTGAGGTGAGTGTCAGCCACATTGATTTCTAGAAACTTACCTTGACTCTTTTTCTTGCCTTTCGCCACGAAACCATCTTGGAGGCTGTGCTTGACCTTGTGGATTTTTGTCCACTTTTTAAAGTTTCTGCGGATGTCTTCTAAGGCTTTCGGGTCTTGTTCAATGCCTCTGGCCTTCATCCCATAGCGCGCGGCCCAAAAGAGGGTGGTGCCGCGCCCACACATTGGGTCCAGCAGTTTTACTTTTTTGGGTGATGGGTTGCCTAACGCGGCCAGGCCCACATTGATAAGCATTTGGGTGAGTCTCTCACTGGTTTTTCCTTTGTACTTTGAGCCGAATACAAAGTCAGCGTGAAGATGATAATGCGCCTGTAGCTCAAGCGGTTCTAATCGGTTGTCGTGGATGCGATAGCACCCTTGTACGAAAGAAAGACGGCTAAGTTGTGGTAGCTGATTCTCTTCAGCATCAACGAAGAAAAAGTCCAGCGGGCCCACACGGTGGTGTTGAAACTTCAAATTAGAAAATGTTGATTTGAGTTCGTACTCGGCTACTTGGATATATTCGCTGAAGTAAGCACTTTTGGCTTCGGGGGAAATTTGAATGGCATAGTTGGACATGGTTCTTCTTGGTCACAGATTCGAAGCAATTTGAATGCTAGAGTGAGTCTTTTAATGCATTTTTTATGCATCACCAAGCGAAATTGGGGCAGGACTTAGGAAGCCACTCAATAGCCAACCTGCGAAGCGTTAGAATCCAGTAGAGTAGCCCGTTGGAGTTTAGTAACGGAGTCTTCGAAAAATTGAATCAACTCGTTGGAGTCTAGAATGAGAGGAAGCCTGGAATCGATTAACTCAAGGCGCCGAAGGGCTTTTTTATCTGCCTCTGACAGATAGACACCGGTTACCTCCGTTTGAAGCTTATTCCAGTCCTCATCTGCTACATATTGATCGATGATGAGCATTTGGGCGAAGTCCGATTTGCCGACTTGGATGGAGTGTCGCTCAAAAAGATGATCCAGTTTTTCTTGAATGCTCGCCGTACTCGGGTCCGAGCCTGGGTCACGGTAGAAACAAAAGGCTAGATCTGATTCTTGTGAAAGTGGCTGGATAACCGTCTGGACCAGTTCTTCAAGAGAGTCGTGATTATCGTAATCGGGCCAGAGAAGAAGTCTTCTGTGTTGATTTGTTTCGAATTGTAAAGGGCGGCAACTGGACGTAGGCTGGATATCCAAACCTGGCGTTGACCATAGGCGGTCTCGGTTGTTTGGGGCCGTTCTTATATTCGCGTATTCCTGGCGGTGCTCTCTTAAGGTTCTCATATTGATAACCGGCCTTGTAGCCACGCGTCCTAGGAATGGGTCGGACAAGAGTGGTGTATAGAACGATGAACCTTCGAAGTAGTAATGAGATACTTGGCTATGTCGGCTGAGTTTAGGATTGTTGATGGGCTCGCCGCCATGTAAGAGATTAGCCGCCCAAATCAGCGCTTGTCCCTTTTTGACGATGAGGCGCTCTTTTTGGATTCCCTGCGCCCGGCACATGGAGTGAAGGAGGTCGAGGTATGGCCTATACAGAGAGCCCATTGCCTCGTGGGTCCCGTCTTTTTGGAAGCGGTGGCTGCCTGAGAATCCCATGGTAACCGGGTCGATATAAGGTAAGCGATGGCTGCCAGGATAGTAGTGCAAAGGCCCTGCATCGGTATGGATGTCTTCTAAGGCTATCCATACTCCGCACATAAATCCCTTAGGTTCTGAGCTAAAGTGAATGTGGTCACTGTGTGTGCCTTGCTGAGTGCCTACTGGGAAATTAAGTGTCTGAAATGGGACAGGCTCGCGTTGGTATAAGACTCTCAGAGTATCCAAAACAGTTTTCTCTGTGGCCACGGACCGAACGGCACAGCGCATTTTATGATCTGGCGCCAACCAAGCGTCTTGAATTCTTGTTTTGGAAGAGAAGGTTCGTAAAGAGTTATCGTAATAATACGGATTCACGCTTTCGATGACTGTATCAATGAGTTCTGAACTCAGTCCGGAATCGATAACCACATAACCATTTTGCCGATAGTCATGGCAGAGCTTTTTGTTTTCTGGGGATAAGTTTGCGTTTTTGATGAGCTCTTCTGCAAACGGTGAATCTAACCAAGGCATATTCAGTGCGCTGGGATCTCGATTGTATTGTTTAAGTGCTGTCATCCGCCGCCCTCTGAAATATTTCCCCGCCCAAAGGACCGCCATCGACGTAAAAATGATATTCTTAAGCGAAATCCGCTTAAATAGGGATCGCATGAAATGCGGGCTTGGCTGAAATGATTGCTTTAAACCAATTTTTTGAGTGTTTACAAGGCAGTATATTTGCACTGAAGTGAACAAGGGTTTTAACTGAAATCAAAAACTTGAAAGGAACAATTGCAATGACCAGGATTCAAAAGAGTAGCTTACCGAGTGCTCAAGAACTCAAGGCATTTGTTCCTGCGAAGGATTATCAATTATCAAAAAACTTTTATCGAACGCTGGGGTTCGAAGAGTGTTCTGATGTTGGTGATATTGCGTATTTTCGTCACGAAAGCTGCTCGTTCTTACTCCAGGATTTCTATCAGCAGGAATTGGCCGAGAATTTTATGATGCATCTCTTGGTGGATGATGCGCGTGCATGGTTTGAGCATGTGACCCATTTAGATTTGACCGGTTTTGCTGGGGTGAAAGTTAGCGAACTGAAAGAACAGCCTTGGGGAATGCTTGATTTTTGTTTGTGGGACCCCTCAGGTGTGCTTTGGCGTATTGCTCAGAATTTGCCAAAGCCTTATTGAATCAGCCTTGGGCAACAAACCCTTCCCATTTGGTCATGTACTTGATGAAGGTTTCACTTAAGCCTTCTGCTGCAAGGTGCTCTCGGCTTACGGGTAAGGCGATGGGCTCAAAGTCTGGGTTGTTCATGACCTTGTTGGGGTAATCGTGATGCAAAATGGCCGCGCGTCCAATGCTTACGAAATCAATTCCGGCATCCATAATTGCTTGAGCTTCGGCGGCGGTTCCGATTTTACCCGCGACCGTCATTTTCACGTCTTTACGGTCGAGCACTGAAAAATACTTTAAAAGTGTTTGGTCTTGGTGCGCTTCATCATGGGGCATCTTGAACGAATCCCAGAGTGAGATATCCATAAAGTCGATAAAGCCTGAGTCCATGATCTTCTGGGTGAGTTCCGTGACCTCTCTAAGAACCAGACCAAAACGCTCTGGAGAGAGACGAATGCCCAATAAGAAATCCGGGCCACACGATTGGCGCACGCCCTCAAGGATTTCAAAGAGAATGCGCGACCGGTTCTCCAAACTGCCACCATAAAGGTCATCGCGGCGGTTGTATTGGCTGCTTATGAATTGGCAGAGGATATAGCCGTGGGCGCCGTGTATCTCCACGCCATCGTAACCAGCTTTTTGTGAGCGAACGGCCGCTGCAATGAAGTCATCTCTTAATTGTTGCACTTCTTCGAGGGTAAGAGCGCGTGAGCCTGTTTTCTCATCTGCGCTTCTCTATCCTTATTGTTGGTAATCAACTCAGGAT
>CAZZDT010000449.1:0-4208 GCA_964652435.1 uncultured Bdellovibrionales bacterium | reverse complement strand
TGATCCAGTTCACCAGTGTCTCCGGTGATAACTTCTCAAATACTGTCGACATCAAGAGTTCGCACCGACCGGCCAATTCATGTTCCGCAATCACGGACTTTGCCCAATCATAATCTTCCCGGCTTTGCAGAACGAACTTGATCTCATCATGCGGCAAGAGCTTAGGAATATTGCTCCAATCATTGGCTTCAACTTCACCACTGCCTGGCGCCTTCAAATCGATAATCTTCACCACGCGAGGATCAACACAACCAACATCCAAAGAACCACTGGTCTCCAAAAGGACCTGGAAACCTGCATCGAGAAACCGCGTCATCAAAGGCAGCACCGCGGGCTGCAAAAGGGGTTCGCCCCCGGTTAACTCGACCAATTTTGGCCCCATCCCACTGACCTGCTCAAAGACTTCTTCAACGGTCATGATGTCACCATTCTTAAATGCGTGAGCTGTATCGCACCAGGTGCACCGCAGGTTACAAGCAGTGGTTCGAATAAACGTACAAGGGATCCCTGCATAGGTAGATTCACCCTGAACCGAAGCGTAAATCTCATGCACCATGAGACGCTCTTCAGGTAAATTTGCCAGTGGCTTCAGCCGTTTTTCCATACTCACAGGCATAACTTGCTCGGATTCAAAGGGATTCGAGAAAAAAGATCGAGCCTCTCCTAATGGATGGCACCTTCGTTGACAAGACCTGATTACAGTCATCAGAACCGTCAGAGGGCCGATCTAGAAGGATTTCTATGACAAATAAACGATTTATTGCTCTCGCAGGTAACATTGGCTGCGGTAAAACCACTGCCGCCAAACTGATCAGCCGCCATTTTGGCTTCGAACTCTTTGATGAACCGGTCATCGATAACCGGTTTTTGGTTCCATATTACGGCGACATGGCGCGGTGGTCTTTCACACTTCAGCTTGAGTTCTTGATCAAACGCGTGACCCACCATGAACTGATCGACACCGTTCCAAAGAGCTGTATCCAGGACCGAACATTGATCGAGGACCCTGAGATTTTTGCCAAGTATCTCCATGGCTTAGGCCATATGACAGACGATGAACTCGAATTGTATTTCGAATATTTCGAGCGTCTCAATCGGGGTATTCGCCAACCTGACAAAATCATTTGTTTTCAATGCAAAGACGTCAACGTACTACTGGAACGCATCAAAACCAGAGGTCGACAAGAAGAGCAAAGCATCAAATCAACTTTCCTTGAGGGGCTCAATGGTTACTACACGGCCTTCCCAAGCAGCGTGCGAAGTAAGCACAAAGTGGATGTGATGACCTGGGACGTAAGCAAGTGGAACATCCACGATCCTGAGCAAGCCAACGCTTTCCTAAGTGAGTGCGAGGGATTTTTTGCCGCCTAAAGAGCTGCTTTGGCTGCCTTAATGGCTTTACGGGCCAAACCACTCAAGGGAGCTTCAAGGGGTGAGCGATAACGCTTGCCCTCTGTTTTGCGGGCTCGAGGCACCGTTTTGACTTTATACACCACAGCTTGAACATTGCGATGGGTCAAGATGTGATGGACGCTGGCAACCTCAGCACCACAATCCGCGGACACTTTATCCATCAAGAACCTTCTCGCCTCGTCGAGGCTCTCACCTTCGCCGCTCGGAAGTTCCCACAGGCCAGACCACAAGCCATCGAGGCCACGCTGTTCAAGCCAAAGACCTGAGCTGTTTTCATGCCAACCGAAAGCCACGTAAAGTGATTTGCGCTTCTTGCCAGGCTTAGGTGCCGGAAATGCCTCGGGTGTACCGATCTTGTATGCACCACACTGACTACCGACGCAGCATGCACCGCAGCGAGGTGCCACAGGTTTGCAAACCGTTGCGCCTTGTTCCATCAATGCCTGATTGAAATCGCCCGGCAACTCCCCCACAACCAAATCTTCGGCCATGGTCCAAAGCATCTTCTTCAATGCTTTATCTTCTTTGTCACCGGGCAGGACGAAAAAACGAGCTAAAAAGCGAACGACATTTCCATCCACTAAGGGAGCTTCCTCACCAAATGCAATTGAAGCAATGGCTCCTGCAGTGTAGCGGCCTATGCCCGGAACCTTTTCGAGTTCTTTCGCCGTTGATGGAATCACACCTCCGAGCTCTTCCATCACATAGGTGGCCCCACGATGCAGATTGCGAGCTCGACGGTAATAGCCAAGCCCCGCCCAAGCTTCGCACACCTGAGCCTCAGTAGCACTCGCCAGCGCCTCCACCGATGGGAAGAGTTCCAAAAACTCATGATAACGCGGCAGCACTGTTTTGACCTGAGTCTGCTGCAACATAATTTCGCTTACCCAGATCGCATAGGGGTCGCAGGTGTGTCGCCAGGGCAGATCACGCTTGTTTGCCTGGTAGAAAGACAATAATCGTTTTCTAAACCCTTTTGGTATTTTTGGTTGCTCCAACATGACTGCACACGTTTTACACCCATTTGATAGATACGACCAGTCAACAATCGCGCCGGGACGAAGCCAATTTCTTATTCAACTAAGTTATGAGGGAGCTTACTTTAAAGGCGTCCCCCCGCAACCTGGACAACCAAGTGTTAGCGATGCTCTTCAAAAGCAATTACTCCATACAATGGGCCAGCCGCCCAAAGCCCTGATGTTCACCGCGCGAACCGACAAAGGCGTGAATGCAAAGGTCAACTACGCCACCGGCTGGTTTAAAGATGGTCCACGGCTTCCAAAAGAAGGGCTCAAAATATCACCTCAACACCCAGGACTGGGACCCATCCTCATTTTTCCCGTTGCCGAAACAACCTTCGCGAGAACCCTGGCGCTCTCGAAAACCTACACTTATCGGTTCCGGGACGACTTTCTGGCTGAGCATAAAGAATCATTGCCCTACTGGGATATTCTTCCCACTCTGAATCCATCGACAATGCACGAGGCAGCAAGAGCATTGGTGGGAACCCATAACTTTGAAAGCTTTCAGGTTCGCCCTGGCAAAGAAGAGCACGACACAAAGTGCACCATCGACGCCATCCATATCGAATCTATCTCCTATCCAAATCATCGAGAGATTCTCTTCACGGTTAAAGGCAACCGTTTTCTAAGACGTATGGTGCGAACAATCGCGGGAACCTTAGCAGAAATAGGGTGTGGACTGATGCCTCCTCAAGCCATGACTGAATTTTTGGAGAAACCCGATCCGCAATGGATAGGCCCCACCGCTCCAGGCCGAGGATTGACGCTGGAAGATATCGAACTGAGCCCAGAAACAGCTAAGTTCTTTCGTTAAAGAGGGCCTGAATCTGAACCCGACAAAAACTGCTTTACAACCGGCAATTGAGAATTGGAAATTTCGTCAACGGTACCATCAAAAACAACACGGCCATCGTGCAACATCACCACCCGCTCACAAATAGGAAAGAGGACTGCAAGGTCATTGCTCACGATGATCGTGGGCGCGTCCAGATTTTTTGATTGTTCAACAATCAAGTCCAATGTTTGCTCTGACGTTAAAGGGTCCAAACCTGCGGTTGGTTCATCGAAGAGACCAATGCGTGGCTGCGCGATGGTGGCGCGGGCAATCCCTACCCGTTTACGCATACCGCCAGAGATATCTCCTGGATATTTCTGTGCTGCTGCTGCTAGCCCCACATCCTGAAGCCTTGCCATGACCCTTGTCTCAATTTCAGACTCCACGACGCCTCTTCTCCTTAAAGGAAACGCAACGTTGTCAAAAACCGACATCGAATCAAAGAGTGCATCGTTTTGAAAAGCCATCCCAACATCACGTTGCCAGTTTGCGAGCATTAAATCGTCTTCGTGAGCCAACTGGGTATCGCCCGAGAAAACTTCTCCAACATTGGGCTCAATCAAACCTGCTATCACTTTTAAGAGAACCGTTTTCCCGGACTCTGGAGGACCAATCAAACCGCAACGTTCACCCGGTTTGAAGCTTAAAGAGATATCGGCCAAAGCTGGCCTGGGAGATTCTCCAAGACGCACACCCTGCACCACCAGCATTACTTGAGTACCTCTTGAGCCGCACCAACCCATTTAGAATCAGGGTAATCCTGAAGAAAGCGTTTCAATGCCGGGCGCCGGCTATCAGCAGGCAGCAACACCGCAGCTCGATAAGCCGCATCATCGCAAAGTCGTGACTTGGGAGCGCTGTCGACCAAAAGTAAATACGCTTCTCGGGCCAACTGCGGTTGCGTAAGCGACTCGTATATCTCACCTCGCATCATCAGA
>CAZZDT010000448.1:0-4209 GCA_964652435.1 uncultured Bdellovibrionales bacterium | reverse complement strand
ATAAACTGCCGATGTATCTGCTGAATCAGTTTTTCCGGCTTCGTTTTCATTCCATCCAGCACCCATTGAGAAAGGGCCACTTGGTGCATGGCATTGGTTGTACGAGCACAGAGAATAGGCGTGTCTTTTACAAAAACTCCCACCTTCATGCCCGCGCGAAAAGTCTTCGACATGGTCTTCAAACCGCTTTCCCAATGAAGACGTTGTTCAGAACTGTAGAGTCCGTCTTCGTGGGACCAAGCGTTACCTTCTTTCAGATGCATCTTTAAGTAATTGATATGCTCGGTGTGAAACCCAACATACACTTCTATTGCCGCCAGCATCTGGTTCAAGGGTTCAGTATACTCGGCCCCCGCGGCCGCAACCTGCTTCATCAACACTTCAAGGCGCCGGGCATGAACAGCCCGATACAATTCCATCTTATTGGAAAAACGACCATAGAGCGTAGAAAGTGATATTTGGGCTTGAGCTGCAACCAGCTTCACCTGAGTTTGCTCAAAGCCAGTTTCAGCAAAAACCTGCTCGGCCACATCCAAGATATGATTGCGATACATATGCTCTTTTGCAGCCTTTAAGCTTCCAACGTCTACTTGAGATGTCACCATTGCTTACACCTAGCTCCTTGACACTGAGAGAGTAATCTAGATTACTCATAGAGTAATTTCAAGTATCGAAAGGTAAGTCGATGTCTATTTACGTAGTTTTAGCTGCCGTTATGCTGCTCAATGGGTTGGTATTGGGTCTTTTATTGCTTATTGGAAACTCCAAACTGCTGCTCAAGCACCGCAGCCGAAAAGATTGGCCAAGGAAGGTCCCAGCTCAAGAGCACAGTAGAAACCGACTGATCAATTCAGTAATATCGACTGCTCAAATTTTTGGATTTGCATTTCTATTCCACGACTATCTTTTCTTAGATACCCAAGTCAGTGCCTTGGAAACTCTGCTCGATGCCATCTGGATTCTGGCGCTTTACGATCTTGGCTATTATCTTCTGCATCGCTTTGCATTTCACGAATGGAAAGTGGGTCGTAAAATTCACGCCGTCCATCACCGTGTTTTGAGCCCCTATGTCCAAGACAGTCTTTTTATTCATCCCCTCGAAACTGTAGCCGGGTTGTGCCTCTTCTTTACCTGTGCCTTCATCGTTGGACCCATCAGTGTTTACAGCTTTGGTTTTGCATTCTTTATCTATTCGGCCTGGAATCTCTTCATCCACTCGGCATTTCACCTTCCATTTTTCCCCTTTAGGTTTATGTCTTCCCTGGTCACCCATCACGACCTACACCACCGATCTATGAAAGCGGGCTACTATGCATCACTGACTCCCATCTATGACCACCTTTTTGGAACCGCCACCGAGCACAAAAAGAGAACCGTCGCTCAAGCCCGTTGATACCGTCAAGGTTTCGACAACCTCTCCATGAGAGTGGCGCAATCACACGGAGTAAGCATCAAAACAAAAAGCCCAAGATAAACAGGTGCTTAAAGATTGGTTCCCCCAAGCCATTCCTAGTAAGTGTCCTCAGAAATCCCTCAAAAGAGTCTGCGCCTGTCCCCTTCGCGAATACAGCCGCTTACACGCTCATACTTATTTTTTCGCAAATTGATACACTGACAAGAAAAACTGACACCCAGCCGTCTGAAGTGACGGGCTACCGACAAACGTTTGCTCCTTAGGCATTTTCTAATGTGATCGGGATCACAGAAAATGTCTCAAATTGCGTCAAAAACGCTCAAAGCCTGATGGCACAGGGCTTGCACCGTTTAAACCGAGGCAACAATCAGGGGAGAAAAGCCATGTCAGCAACGAGCAGCCATTCAGTTCAGTCCATGACACCATGGAACACAGAATCCGACGCTCAATCCCAGAGTCAGCCCCATATCGGCGGCGCACCCACCGGTACGGTCACCTTGGTTTTCACTGATATCGAAGGCTCATCGGCTCTATGGGAAAACTACGGGGAAGACTTTGCTCCCGTGCTGAATCTGCATCAAGAAATCTTTCGCCGTTCCATTGCCCTTTTCAACGGGTATGAGGTGAAGACCGAAGGCGATGCGTTCATGGTAGCCTTTTCAAAACCCCATCAAGCCGTTCGGTTCTGTATGACAGTGCAGAACCAACTCGAAAGAGCACCTTGGCCCCATCGATTGCTTGGCGACCAAACCTACGAAACCCGCAATCAATGCGTTACTCCGATTCGTGGCCTTCGAGTTAGAATGGGAGCCCACACCGGACCCGTCAGCACCCACCGAGATCCCACCACCGGTCGCATGGATTACTTTGGACCATCCGTGAACCGTGCCGCCCGGGTATCAGATGCCGCCCACGGTGGACAGATACTTCTCTCCCGAGCCACCTGGGGATTGGTGAAAGACGAACTGCAAGACGCAAAAATCCGCAGCTTTGGAGAATTCCAGCTTAAAGGAATGCGCAATAAAGAAGAGCTGATTCAGGTTCTTCCTCTCGAACTTGGTGAACGAGACTTTGAAGGGGTACGTACCAAACAAGTCGAGCAAACCAACTTATCAGGTCGACTCAACGACTTTATCGGGCGGGATGCAGAGCAAGACCATATCATCGATGCGCTTCAAAACACCCAAGGATTTGTAACCCTCTTGGGAGCCGGGGGAACCGGGAAAACCAGACTTTCACAGGAGATAGGTAAACAAACACTGGGTCTTTGGCCAGGCGGTGTTTGGTTTGTTGATTTATCTGAATCACACACTCCTTCAGATATGTATAAGAAAATGGCTCAAACATTCAGAACCAATGTTTACGCAGGGGAAGAAAACCAAAACATTGGTGATGCGATCCGAGACAAAGGTGAATGTCTGGTTATCTTGGACAACGTGGAGCAACTGGTTGATTCACTGGCTTCGAATATGCATCGCTGGATGAAGCATGCGCAAGGCGCGCGCTTTCTTTTGACCAGTCGCGAACGAGTCAAAATAGAAGGAGAGCATATTTGTTATCTTCAGCCACTCCCGAAAGAGGATGCTGTTCTACTCTTCGAACGAAGAGCAAAACGTTTTCGACCCGGTTTCGAAATCAACGACCAAAACCGCGGGGCCGTCGAATCTATTGTGGAAAAGCTTGATTGTGTTTCTCTCGCTATTGAATTGGCCGCGGCTCGTATTCGCGTCATGTCACCGGCCAAGATTGCTGAGCGGTTGGGTCAGCGGTTTAAATTTCTACAGAATCCACAGCAGGAAGTATCAGAGCGCCAAGCAACTCTCTCCGGAGTCATCGATTGGTCTTGGAAACTTTTAGCTCCATGGGAAAAGATGGCACTGGCTCAATGCAGTATCTTTGCCAGCACCTTTACCCTGGAGGCCGCCGAAGAAATGATTGATGTGAGCGCGTGGCCAGAGGCACCTTGGTCCTTGGATATTTTTCAGGACCTTCAGGATAAGAGCCTGATTTTTATGGAGCGCTCGTCCACAGGCGACAATCGGTTTTTCATGTTTGAGTCGGTTCGACTCT
This sequence comes from uncultured Bdellovibrionales bacterium, assembly GCA_964652435.1. Taxonomy (GTDB): domain Bacteria; phylum Myxococcota; class XYA12-FULL-58-9; order XYA12-FULL-58-9; family JABJBS01; genus JABJBS01. The sequence continues at coordinate 725 of CAZZDT010000448.1, read as the reverse complement.
TTGCCATGAATAAGCTGGCTGAAACCGGTGCCATTGTAGATGCTCAAGGCATCTCTCAAACCGACGAACGGGCATTCAACGATGTGGCTCGGCGATTCGTCACTTATTTTAGCCGCTACGGTCAAGACGAGTGGATTGAAAGGCTCAATCACAACGAATCTGAAATCAAACTTCTGCGCTTGGCCGACGAAATGGCTAACCTGGTCACCGCTTTGAACCGAGCGATTGTGAGCGAGCACCTAGATCTCGCGACCAAAACATTTATGGCGGCGGCTCAAGTTCAAAAAACACAGGGCAACCCCGAGCAAATCATCGAGCTAGCACAATTGATTCTTCGTCAGCCGTGCTTGAGCCCAATGAATCGTCTACGGGTCCAATTGGCGAGAATTGAAGCGCTTCGCTTAACAGGTCAGATCAGTCGAGCCGGCATTGCTTCAAATTGGCTCTTGGCCCTTGCGGAAGAAAGTGGTGAGCCTAAACTTTATGCCAATTGCCTTATCGAAGCTGCACGGTTGCGGATGGAGGAAGGACAGCAGAACTTGGCCGAAGAGTATCTAGAGCGAGCTCGAAGAATTTTTTCCAACATCGGTTCGCCCGAAGGTTGTGCGAGAGTGCTCACACTGCTGGGCCAAGCATTGATTCAGCACGGTGAATATCAAAACGCATCAGCAAATCTTCAACGAGCACTCTACACCCACCGGGAAAACTCCAACCGAATGGGACAA
>CAZZDT010000447.1:0-4213 GCA_964652435.1 uncultured Bdellovibrionales bacterium | reverse complement strand
TCCGCTGTAGTCTGACAGTTCGATGTCGACCCGTGAACCGCCGCTGACTTCAAGGCTGTAGTAGTCAACATCGCCGTCGCACAGAGTGAGTACATTCGCTTCGCAAATCACCACCTGATTGCCGCCGGCAGACCCTCGAGCGCAGCCGTCGCTGATGCTGCTGGTTTCAGAATAAAGTGGGCTGGCACTTTGCAGCGTGTCGTTGGTTGCTGCGTCTTCCCAGCTATCTTCGCAAAGCTCACCTTGGGCGACCGCCAGGGTAAGATTATAGAATCCGGTGGTGGAACCCGTCCGGGTGACTTTGAGAAAGTACGAATCATCGCGATTGGCGGTGAATCGCAGCAGCTCTCCGCCCAATGCTCCCAGAGCTCCTTGAGCTAGGCTGGTGGAACCATCGGCGGCCAGGACTTCGTAATTGCCCGTGATGTTTGAGGCTGAACTCATGGTGACCGTGAGTTCTTTGCCCGCCTCCATATTGAACTGAAACCAGTCGGGTGTGGTGTCACACAGAGTGAGGTCTTCAAGCATCAACGTGTTACCAATAGTCGGTAGAGTGATGTTGGCGGCAGATTCCGCTGAGCCGTTTGGAGCATATTCGTCAGGCGTACAAGGACGGTCGCTTAGAGGCGCGCAAAGATTTTCGTTCAGGTCACAGTAGTAGCCTTCGTCGCATACGGTTGCTTCATTGCTCTCATCGCAAAAAGGTACACAAGTCCGGCTTCCCTCGTCGCAGGTTTGTCCATCGCCGCATTCGCCGTCATTTTCGCAATAGTCTAGCGCTTTGCAACTCATGGTGGCGGGGTAACATTTTTGTCCGACGCTGCAGTCGCCGTCGCAAACACAAGCGACGCATTCGCCCATAGGTCCGCAGAAGGTCCCGGGCTCACATTCATCTGTGAGCCTTGGTTCGAATGGACACTCGCTGGTAATGGTTTCTGGAGGTGTACATTCACTGGCTATGGGGCGACACATGGTCGCGGTTTCGTCGCATCGAAAGTTTTCCATACCGCAGCAGTTGTTGGTGGTGTCACAAGCGGCAGCGGGGAAACAAAGGTTGGAAGTTGGCTCACACACGAGCAATTCACCGTGAGGCCCTGGAGGGCATTCTTGTCCATTGCCACAGGCAGATACGAAGTCTGCAGCGACGATGCACCCAGCAGTGAGCGGGTTACAGCGTTGACCGAATCCGCAGTCTGAGTCGATTTCGCAAGTTCCATTGTAGGTGTACCCATCGGTGCCAGGGTTGCCGGACCAGTTGCCATGGGCGTTGAGCTGGGTGCTGCTGCCAGAGGCGCCGAGTGGTTCGCAGCTGCCTTCAACACAGGATTCATGGCAGTTGCAATCGTTGGTGGTTACACATTGAACGCATAAACCATCGTCGCAATAGGGTTTGGATGCATCCAGACAAGCGCTGTCATCTTCACAGCCACCACCATTGGTGGGACCGACGCCGGGACGGCAAGAGGTGCCCAGAGCAAGTAGGGCCAAGAGCATAAAAACGATGGATCGAAAGCTGCGGCTCATTCGAATCTCCAATTTTAACCTAAGTGAATAGGGACCTTACCAATGGGGACGTCCAAAGCATAGGTTACAAATGGAGAGACGAGTAACGCTATGTTTTTATTCGGTTTTATGGGTTTATTCGCCAGGAAAAAGCCAGCCAGCGGGGCTTCCACACTGGCTGGCGTCTCGGATCTCAACTGCACCCACGGCACTGGTTGGTTCAGGGTTGGGAAAGGGGGTAATCGTGGCCTGACCGCCCTCTGATTCATCGTTGGTCCAATGGATATCTGCTGCTGCCCAAACCTGCTCGTACTCTGTCAGCACCCGTTGCTCGGAGAAGCTCAAGACACCATTTGTGTAAATACGAATGGTATTCATGGTGGGGGCCGCGGGTATGCCAGCTTTGGGGTAGTTGTGGACGAATACGCGGTAACTTCCAGTTGCCGGCTCATCGATGTTGATATTTTCCGGTCCGAGTCCGTTTGTATCGTCGATGTCCAGTCGCGGGTTGGTGCCTTTGCCTCGTTCGTCCTCGGGAAACCAATGGGGCTCTTTGTTGGTGTAGAAGCAATCCCCAGCACTGCTGCAAAAGTGCCCACCAGCTGAGATGTGCGTTAAGTGCAAATCCTGGTCGTTGCTAACATCATTCCAAGTGAGCTGAACGTGCAGCAGACTCTCTGGTTTGGCTCTGAAGGTTACTTTCGCTTCTTGGGTGTTACCACTGTTCACCCCATTCTCATTTTGAACCTTTAAGAGAACAGTGTAGGTCCCCACCAAAGGAACCCAAAAGGATCCCACTGCGCTATTCTGACCTTCCCAAGCGAAATCAGTGAACTCTTCGTCCATGGGGTGTTCAATGATTTCCCATTGATAGGTAATGATTTCGCCGCCGGCTGGGTCGTAGCTTTTACTGCCGTCTAAAAAGACCCGACCTAAAGGAGCAATGTCATCGCTGTAAGAGCAGTCGGTTTGAACAATGTTTCCGTTGGGATCGATGCTTCCACATTCTCGGACTTCTGCGATGGCCAGAGGCGCATCTTTGGCGTGGGCGCGAATAGGTACTTCAATCAGTGGTTTGTCGGGATCATTGGATTCGATAACCAAGGTGGACTCAAACTCGGACTCTTCTTCGGGAGCATCAAAAGTCAGCAGTATCTTCTGCTCTCCAGAGCTTTGGCAATCTACATCTGCTTGTAAAACCGTAAGAGGAAGAGTTGTTGAGTCGACCACTGAAAAGCGCCCAGTTTCATTGGTACCGGGTTTGAAAGCGAGTCCTAGGTTTTCGCCATCCGGATTTTGAGCAATGGTCAAGGCACAGTTGTTACACGATGTGGCATCGGGAAACGGAGGACAGTTGGCGGTGTTTCGAATGGTGATTCGGGCCGTGGATTGTGTACCCAGTCCGATGTTTCCAAAGTCCAAAGGCGTAGCCATCGTGCACACGCCATCTGTGCAATCCGATTCGATGGTTGGACCGGTATGGCCGTTGTAACTGATCTCAATTTCGGGACGCCCCAGATAAGCACCTTGGGCGCGTACCTCTAGTTCAATTTCTTGGGCATTGGTTGCATCGGAACGAACGAGCAGTTTGGCAAAGGCTTGTTCTTCTGCTTGAGGGGCAAATGGAACTTCAATGAGGCGAGTTGACTGTGCGGGAACGTTAATGGGAGCAAGCTTGGCGATGACATCTTCCATGTTATGGCGCCAAGTGATGTCTCCCCATGTTTCACCAATGACCGTACCATCTACGTATTCAACGGACTCCACGCGCACGTGGCTTAAGCCTGTATTGCGAATTTCAAAAAACGCCGAGCGACTTCCCGCAATGCCAACTTCCCCCAAATGGATGGCTACGGGATTTGCTTCTGTTTCGAGGTAGTTCATGCCCGCTGTAAAGGGAACCACTTCAATGGTTCTGTTTACCGCAGTGAAGCCAGCGTCGTTGTGACATCCTGTCGTCCACAACAACGCAAAGAGCCACACCATCGGGAGTTTCATGGGGGGGATTTTAGACAAGGGGCCTCCTGGTCATGTTCGGGCTTGTGGGGAGTAGCAAACCTGAGTTTGAACTCTAGCAGCACGCGTGGAGTTCGCAATCTCGATTCCTATAATAATGATGTTCTAATAAATCATTTTTGTAATGATTTTTGGGATGGTGCTGGATTCAAGGCGGCGAAATCTAGCTGACCAGCCAAAATACCGCCTTATCCCGACAGCTTAGAATACGGTCCTCGAAATGAAGAATTGGAGGGCAAATTTGATCAGAGCAAAAAAAAAGGGCCCTGCAATGCAGAGCCCTTTTGAATAAATCAGCTTTGTTTCCGCCGTGAATTACATTTCACTTGGGAAAACCCATCCGCCGGCAGAGTAGCACTGGCTGCTGTCTCGGATGGCAATCTCACCCACTTGGTTAGAACCATCTGGGCTCGGGTATGGTGTTACATCACCGTATCCAGTTTCAGAGCCGTCGTTGAACCATGCAATATCTGCCACAGCCCAAACCTGCTCTTCGCTGGTGAGAGTACGCTGCTCCGCGAAGCGAAGAACGCCGCTCAGGTAAATACGCACAGTGTTTACTGTAGGTGCACCTGCAGAGCTCCATGGGTAGTAGTGCGCAAATACGCGATACGTTCCCGCGGTTGGACGGTCGATGTTAACGTTCTCTGGTCCGAGTCCGTTGGTATCATCTTTGTCCAAACGTGGGTTTGGA